>CAZLIO010000051.1:0-11530 GCA_964559025.1 uncultured Pirellulales bacterium
GTGCTCTATGAGACCAAGCTGGCGGTGGATACCGCACGCAAGACAGGAGCCGCCACCCATATGTTCTGTTCAGCAGATAACAGGACAACATCCACAATATGCGAATGGATATGGGATGGTGCCATTGGGCCTGTACGGGAGGTCCACAATTGGTCATCGAGACCTTTCTGGCCGCAGGGGATGACCGAGTATCCCCGTGAAAAACCGCCGATTCCGGATGGTCTTGACTGGGATTTATGGCTCGGCCCTGTTCAGCATCGAGACTACCATCCGGCTTACACTCATGCTGTCTTCCGCGGCTGGTATGATTTCGGAGCCGGTGCGATGGGCGATATGGGCAATTACAGCTTTTACCAAATCTTTAAGATATTGAGACTTCCTTCGCCGGTCAGTGTGGAAGCCGGGCGCAGCCAATACTGGGAAATAGTGGATAATTTATGGAAGAAGCAGGTAAACAACATCTCATTTCCCCGGGCATCGATGATACATTATGAATTTCCGGCACGTGGGGATATGCCGCCGGTGTCTCTCTACTGGTATGATGGTGGTCTTCGGCCCCCGAAGCCCAGAGAATTGGAGGTGGATGGGAAAGATATGCCCGAAGAGGGACTTTTATTTGTTGGTGACAAAGGGAAGATCCTGGCCGGCTTTAGCGGTAGTAATCCACGCATTATTCCGGAAAGCAAAATGCAAGCCTACAAGAAGCCTCCCGAGACATTACCACGTCCAATTGGCGAGCTGGATCAATGGATCCTGGCTTGCAAAGGTGGGAAGCCCGCCGGTGCCAGCTTTGAAAATATATATCCATTTGCCCAGACAGTTTGCTTAGGCGCGATAGCATTGCGGGCGGATAAGAAATTGAAATGGGATGCAGAAAACGTGCGGTTCACGAATTCGTCGGAAGCAAATAACTTGATTCGCAGAAAATACAGTAAGGGTTGGGAACTGTAGCCTTTATGGAGCACTTGCAGAACCATCGCTGGTTTCAGGGGACTAACAGACCGACAGCCGCTGAGCTTATTAAGCAGCTCGGTCAGTTTGACGGCTCTGGCGGACAATTTTTGGTGAATCTGCTTTTTAGGCCAAGCCCATAGTGGTGCGATTCTACGAAACAATGAGCAGAAAGGTGTTGATGTCCTGGCCATATATCCGGCTCTGAGCTCGTTTGGGCGAAGTCCGACGCAGCCCGGAGGTCAGCAAACCGCTCCGTTATGGCTGAATCAATCCGCCTCACTTCTTCGTGAGGCTACGTCCACAGATGCGGTCATCGTCAAAGCCTTGCGGGACGCAGAGGAGAATGATAACCGAGCTGCCCGGAGTTATATCGTATTGGTCCCACTCAAAATGGCTGATGCCGGAGAAGCTATGGAAGCTTTTGTGGTCAGGGCAAGTGACAGAAATGCGCTCGAAGCCAGCAAAGAACAATTGGAGCTGACGGCCAACCTGCTGGGCATCTCCGAAAGGCGACTGGCACTCCAGAACAGACAGGCAGGCTTGAGAAGACTGCAGCAAGCAATGGAAACGCTTTCGGCTATTAACCGTCATAATCGGTTTACGAGTACCGCCATGGCCCTTTGTAACGAAGCAGCTTCTCAGTGGCAGTGTGAACGGGTGAATGTTGGTTTTTTGAAAGGAAGATATGTTCGACTGAAAGCCATGAGCCACACGGAAGATTTTAGTCGAAAGATGAAAATTGTCCAGGACATAGAGTCTGTGATGGAGGAGTGCCTGGACCAGGACTGTGAGGTTCTATATCCTGCTTCTCAAGAGGCCACCTACATCAGCCGTGCAGCTGGTGAGCTGTCCAAACAGCATGGTCCATTGGCTGTTTTGAGCGTGCCATTTCGGCAGGCCGGAGAGGCCCGTGGTGCTCTAACCCTCGAGCGAGAGTCGAGCAAATCTTTCAATCTGGAAGAAATCGAGGCGATTCGGTTAGCCTGCGAACTATGCACAGCCAGATTATTGGAGTTGTATGAGCATGACCACTGGATTGGTGCGAGAGCTGTTGCTAAGGCACGCAGCGCACTGGCTACGTTAGTAGGCCCGAAATATACCTGGATGAAGATATTGGCGATATTGATATTTGGTGTGATACTGTTCCTAATATTTGGAAAGGGACAATTTCGTGCCGAAGCACCTTTTGTCGTTGAGGCCACCTATCAACAGGTCGTCTGCGCATCCTTCGATGGTTATATCAAAGGCGTTAACGTTGAAGTGGGTGATACTGTCAAAGAAAATGAAACAACCTTAGCCGAGCTGGATACGGCGGAGCTGCGCTTACAATTAGCTGCCGCAAAAGCGGAAAACGCAGGATATCTTAAGCAGGTTGCGGCTGCTATGCGGGATGGTGAAACCGCACAGGCCCAGATTGCACAGGCCAACTCTGACAAAGCCCAAGCTCAGATTGACTTACTGAATTATTTGATAGAGCAGGGGAGAATCATATCGCCGATCAGCGGGGCTGTTGTCAAGGGCGACCTGAAACGCCAAATTGGTGCACCTGTGAAAAAAGGGGATGTCCTCTTCGAGGTCACTCCTCTTGAGTCATTACGGGCAGAGCTGCTGGTGCCCGAAGATTTGATTTTTGATATTGCTATTGACCAGGAAGGTTATTTGGCTACGGTGTCATATCCTTCCCAGCGACTCAAATTTATCGTAGAGCGAATCAATCCGATGGCTGAGGTGGTGGGCAACCGTAATGTTTTTAAGGTTCGTGTTCGTTTGCTGGAAACACGTTCCTGGATGCGTCCGGGTATGGAAGGTGTGGCCAAGGTATCGATCGGCAAACGGCGATATGTCTGGATATGGACCCGAAGATTTGTTAACTGGCTGCGAATGAAATTGTGGTTTTGAGTCGAACCACGGATTACACAGATTACACTGATTTTTTATTTGTTTTTAGTCCGTGTAAACCGAGAAATCTGCGGTTAAGAATCGAGAATCAAGAATGGCTGTAGAGCGTCCAACATTTCACGAAGCCTGGTATCGCGTTGCTGATTTACACCCGCGATTATCATCGGGGGTGCGGGTTTACAGACAGCATTTCCGGGGACAAATGTGGTACGTCTTAGAGAATCCATCCAATAACCAATACTCTCGCATCAGTGACGAGGCTTATCGGTTCATAGGTATGCTTGACGGCCGACGGACTGTATCTGAAGTATGGCGTATATGTAATGAGCAGCTTGCCGACAGTGCACCCACTCAGGGGGAAGTGATACAGCTTTTAGGCCAATTGCATGGTGTCAACCTTTTATATGCGGACCTGCCGCCGGACAGCGAAAGTTTGTTCAATCGCTACCGAAAGCGAGTCGGACGAGAGGTTCGGGGACAACTTATGAACTTGCTGTTCATTCGGATTCCACTGATAGACCCCGATCATTTTCTCGAACGCTGGGTCAGCATATTTGGGCGGCTTTTCAGCTGGTTTGGGCTGATTTTATGGTTAACATTAATGGCGACCGGACTATACTTTGTGGTCGGTAATATCCGCGAGCTGTTCAATCAAAGCTCTGACGTCCTTGCCCCTGATAACCTAATACTGCTGTATCTTAGTTTTGTGCTAATCAAGATATTCCATGAGTTCAGCCACGCCTTCGCGTGCAAGAAATTCGGACGGCTGAACCAAAGTGGCGGGCAGGTACATACCATGGGGGTCATGTTTCTGGTTTTCTTCCCGCTGCCTTATGTGGATGCCTCCAGCGCCTGGGCATTCCGGAGCAGGTGGCACAGAGCTATTGTCGGGATGTCGGGTGTTATGGCTGAGCTTTCGGCCGCGGCTGTAGCGGCAATTATTTGGTCCAGTACATCGACAGGAACGCTCCACATAATTGCCTATAATGTTATATTTGTTGCCAGTGTCTCTACATTACTGTTCAATGGAAATCCTCTTCTTAGGTTCGATGCTTATTACGTCCTTTCGGACTTGTTGGAGATACCAAACCTTGGTCAGCGATCCAGAAACTACCTTTACTATCTGGTCAAGCGGTATTGCTGGGGGTTGAAAAGGGCACAGAATCCCGCATATACTTACGGCGAGCGTTTCTGGTTTGTTTTTTATGGCATAGCTTCCATTGCGTTCCGGATTTTCATCTGCATAAGAATATTGCTGTTTTTGAATGACAGACTTCCGGAAGAACTGTTCATACTTGTACCTTTGTTTGCTTTCTCTGCAATTGTGGCCTGGGTGTTTGTCCCAGTCGGTAAATTCTTACAATTTCTGGCCACAGGTGCTGAACTTACTCGCCAGCGGGCTCGAGCAGTGGGATTGACCTTTGGCACCTTTTGTCTGATAGCTGTTTGTATAGGTTTGATTCGTGTCCCTGACTATTGGCGAGTCGAGGGAGTTGTTGAACCGGTTAGCTTAGCCATAGTCCATGCGAAAAGTGATGGTTTCGTTGTCGATTTTCTGCCCTCGGAATCGAAGGTTTCTTCGGGTGGGCCGCCACTGATAAAAGCTGTCAATCCTGAGCTGGAAGCCGAAAGAAAGAGCTCGGTTGCTGAGCGTCGCAGTCTTGAAGTTAAGCGGAGTATTGCTGAAATGCAGGAAATTGCCGCGGCACAAATACTGGATGAACAAATCGAGGCTTTGAATGAGAAAATATCAAGACTTGAATACGAAGTGGCCTCGCTGAATCGGGAACCTCCACTGTCGGGTACATGGGTTGCGCCGGATATAGAGTATTCCCGTGGAATGTATTTGAAACGTGGTCAAAGTATTGGCTTCGTGGCGAATCTGGATGATGTTATGATTCGGGCCACCGCTGGTCAGAGAGTTGCTGCAATGTTAGTAGAGCAGGCTCTTAAGCAGGTCGAGATTCGAGTTAAAGGACAACCGAAGTTGTTGCTTACCGGCGAGATTGAGCAAATTTTTCCGGCTGGACAGGAGTTGTTACCATCAGAGGCTTTGGGCTACGCAGTTGGTGGTTCTGTACCAACAGTTTCACAGGACGCCCAAGGCACAAAGGCCGCTGAGATGTTTTTTGAGATACGTATCAAACCAAGTGCGGACTCTTCAATTCGTTTGCTCACCGGACAGCGCGTTGTAGTAAGAATCCAAATGAATTCCAAGCCCCTTGCAGTTCAGTGGTGGCTTTCTGTAAGGCAGCTTTTCCAGCGGAGGTTCCATATTTAAGATGGAAACACCTCCAAGTGCAATATGGCAGATGCTCGAGCATCGGATATCGGATAAACCTTTGCCCAAAGGACTCGATGCTGCATGGGATTCGAGCATAGGTTTGGTAGGCCGGTTTTTGCCGCGAAGGCAAAAGTTTTTGCGCCGGTCAGAAAAAGTGCTTGTACAGGAGAAACATTTTTCCCAAATGACCGATGCAAAGCTCCGTGAGGCTGCCGGTGAGCTTCGTGAGATTTTTCGCCGCCACCGCGACAATCATTCGGACCTTGAGCAGGCCTTTGCATTGGTCCGGGAGGTGGCGGTTCGGCAGATAGGTGAGAGCCCTTTTCCTGTCCAGATTGGAGGTGCTTTCGCTCTTGAAAGCGGCTGTATTGTAGAAATGGCTACTGGTGAGGGTAAGACCCTAACCGCCACCATGCCAGCGACAGTTGCCGGCTGGCGTGGCCAGGGCTGCCATATCATTACAGTTAATGATTACTTAGCCGAACGCGACGCCAACTGGATGGGTCGTATTTACCGCTTTTGCGGTCTAAGTGTTGCACATATCGAACAGGCTATGTCTGCCGCTGATCGGCGAGCAGCTTATTTGGCTGATATAACTTATTGCACGAACAAAGAGGTTACAGCCGATTTTCTCCGCGACCGGCTCGTTCTGGGTCGTTTGAGAGGCTTGAGCTCTGCGCTTCTAACTAAAATAGCCGGGCCTCACGAAAGAGTTCGGCAGGGTCAGTCAATAATAGATCGTTTAGTACAGCGCGGCCTCAATTTCGCCATTGTGGACGAAGCGGACTCTGTTCTTGTTGACGAGGCAATTACACCGCTGATTATCTCCGGTCCGGCTCCGAACCCGGAACAGGTCGAGGCCTTTCGCCAGGCGGCAGATATCGTGAACAATTTGAATCCTGATACAGACTATCGCGTTAATCCTCGCTATCGAGAAGTCGAACTGACCAACGAGGGTAAAGATCGATTAGCGGACTTGGCCGAGACTTTTGGCAATATCTGGCAAGGCGCCCGCCGTCGTGAGGAGATTGCGACGAAAGCGTTGGTTGCTAAAGAGCTGTATTCATTGGATAAACAGTATGTTATTGATGACGGCAAAGTTGTTATCGTCGATGATTTCACCGGCAGGCTCATGCCGGACCGAAGCTGGCGCGACGGCTTGCACCAGGCTGTTGAGGCCAAGGAGAAGCTTGAAATCACTCCTCCAAAAGATACGTATGCTCGTATCAGTTTTCAGCGGTTCTTCCGGATGTACCGTAAATTGTCCGGTATGACCGGGACAGCAAGTGAAGCCGGTGCCGAATTTTGGCAAATTTATCACCTGCCTGTAGTAGTAATCCCGACGAACCGTCCATGCATAAGAAAAAACCTGCCGGACATAGTCTTACCCGCGGGACCTACTAAGTGGAAGAGAATCCTGTTAGAGATTCACCGTGTTCAAGAGACAGGAAGGCCGGTTCTTGTGGGCACGCGAAGTGTCCGAGCCAGCGAATACATCAGCCAATTGCTTCAAGCGGAACACCTGGAACATCAGGTACTTAATGCTGTCCGTCACCGTGAGGAGGCCCAAATCGTTGCAGGTGCCGGTCAGACCGGAAGGATCACGGTGGCGACCAACATGGCGGGCCGCGGCACTGATATTAAACTTGGCAGGGGGGTGGCAAAATTGGGAGGGCTTCATGTTATCGCCAGTGAGCGGAACGAATCTGCCCGCATAGACCGGCAGCTCTTCGGGCGATGTGCGCGCCAGGGCGACCCTGGAAGCGCGCAGGCAATAGTTTGTTTGGAAGATGAGTTTGTGTCTCGATATGCCAGAAGTCTCGTTGCTTATTTGAAAAAGCGGCATGCCTATACTACTGATGACATCTCTTCAACTACTACCAGAGCCGTATTTCGTTTAACCCAGCTTCGCTCAGAAAAGCTGGCACTGCGTCAGCGTAAATCAGTTATGAGGACTGACCACTGGCTCGAAGAACAGCTTAGTTTTACGGGACCGGAATAGCAACTTAGATTGACTATTTTCTATTTGATTTTAGATGTTAGCTCCTTTTTCAATAGTCAATTTTGCAGAACTCATAATAGTCAATTGTCAATATTCAATCATCAATGTTCTATTGGGTAGATTCACCAATCTCGATTCTGGTCGAGCATCGAGTATCAAGCATCCGGTATCGAGTTTAGCGTTCAGAAACAAACGGTAGGGCGGTGCTGACTTGTCGCAGCTCCAGCACGGTCCCCGTGGTTTGAGCTAACCGGGCCAAGGAGATATTGAAGTCGGCAACAGCCTTTATTTCCGCCATTTGTGCATCTGCTAAAGCCCCCTGTGCCTGAAGTTTGACTAATAGAAACTCAGGTGTCAGTCTCTGGCGAATCGGTTCGGAATCCTCTACGGCTTGCAAGTGAATTCTTGATGCCTGGGCCGCCTCTTCCTGAATTTCTATCTCTTCACGGTTTGTTTCGATCATTCTAATCCTCTCCTTAGCTTGTATTGCCACCTGGTCAGCAAGATTCTGCAAAGTAGAAATAGCTTTTCTGCGTTCAAATCTTCTCTTGAGTAATTCAGCTTCTCGTTGACGATTTCCAAGGGGATATTCCAGAGACAAACCAACTGCATAACTCGCATAGTTGCCGCTATTGAAGCTGTCCTGTGCCTGGCTTAGTCTCTTGTCTAAACCCTGTATTCTGCTTGAAGCAATCAAATCCAGTCGTGCCATCTCCTGGTTTTCTGCAACATGGATGTTAATATCTGCGATAGTAATCGCAACTCGTGCTTGCTGCATTATTGGATTTTTCTTTATGGCCAGTCCCAGGATTTCTTCTTGTTTCCGGTTGTCTCTGGTGGGGAACGACTCAAACTCCTCTGCCGTCATAGAAGGTATAGTATCGGGTACAATTTCCACCTCATCGAGGATACTCACTTGCGGGTCGGCCATCAATCTCACCAGAGCATCCTGTGCGTCAATAACTCTTTTACTGGCTTGAATCAGTACAGCCTCGCGAGCTTTTGCAGAAGCCTCCATCTGCTTGATCTGCACGTCAGTAGCGTCAATTTCTTTTCGGCCCAGCACTTTTTTCAATGTCTCGAGCGTTCTTTGCAATAGCTCCTGTAGAATCTCAAAGTCACGGCGAGCCTGCAGAAGCCGCCAATACGCCGATATAACCTCTGTCGAAACATCCTCAGCTTTTTGACGAAAACCAAGAACGGCAATCTCATGATTGAGCCTGGCTATGTTCACGCCTGCAAGGTTAGTTTGCTGCCAGGCGTCACGCAACAGCGGCTGTCTTAATTGAAAAGCGAGTATTGGCTCGTACCGTGTGGGAAGCGTCCTACCTGCCAAATCGTCCCAGCTGCGTGTTAAGGCATAACTTAAGGACCATTCTGAGCCGGTGGTGCCTTTCTGCTTGATTCCTGACTCCAACAAACGAACATCTGATTGGCCGGACTGAAAAAAGCTATTAACAGGATTATCCTCTTGTTCGAAATTCATACGCCCGAAGGCAGTTACGTCGAACTCGGCAGCCTCTTTTGTTATGTCTTGCTTGGCTATCGACGGGTCGAAACTCACTACCCTGATTTCCGGACTATTGGCAAGAGCCCTGACTATGGCTTGCTCGATTGTCAGCTCGAAAATCTTTCTGCCCGTGTTGGGATCTATAACAACTTCAAGCTCAGATGGAATTCCATCAGGAGCAGGAGCTGGTCTAAGTAGAGCCAAAGGTCGCAGCGGGTCAGCTCGCTGCTGGGGGCCTCGATCAGCCAGAGTTTGCTGGTAGGAAGCCAGGACACTCTGGTCATCAACCTCATCGGAAACACAACCGGGCATTGCCAGAAGACAGAGGACACAAAACAGAGGACAGAAAACAGAGGACAGAAAACGGAGGACGGAAAACAGAGGACAGACTCTGACTTCTGTAACTGGATTTGAATGATTACTAAATAGAACAGCATTTTCTTTAAGACTCATTTTTGGATTCCTCTATCTATTTCTGTTCACCTCGTTAGAAATTCCACAGGAGAAACAATATGCTTAAAAAAGTGAAGATTTCTAACGGGGTGAAGCTGGAAAAATAATCTCAACGTGTTCGCCGGCCGGCCTATTCGATTTATTAGGTACTTCTATTCGTACTCTTAATGTGCTGCTGGCTGCATCGGCGACCGCGGCAATGTAAATAATTTTTCCTTCTAAGGATGCCATATTTGGGTTTGGAAACCCGACTTGTGCAGTTTTTCCGTAGCTGAGAGTAGTTGCTTTGACTAAAGGTACAGGGACGTCAATCCAAAGTGGATCAATCTGGACAACCTGAACCACATCAGCCAGGGCATTAATTGATTCGCCGGTTTCCACGTGAATTTTTTCAATCCTTCCATCTATTGGGCTTTTCAGACGCATCTTTTCAATCTGCGTCTTTACCTCGTTGTATTTTCTTTTCGCCTGTTCGTGCTCGAATTCCGCAAGCTTAAGCGACAGCTCGGCCATCTTCACATTTAACTTCGCATATTCTACTTCTAATTCTGTTGCGGCGTTACTTGCCGCTGCCTTCTCCAGCTTTTTAAGGTCAACTCTTTTCTGGGCCAGGGAAGCTTCGCTCGCCTGTATTTGAGTTGTGTCCTCGCTTGCCGCCTGAAGCTGGGCCAGCTGGATCTGCTCTACAGCGTCGTCCTGCTGGATGAGCACCTGCCCGGCTTTTACCCACTCACCCTCCTTGAAATAAACCTTGGCAATGAGACCTGGCTGAACATAGGAGAGTGTTCTGTCCGCGCTGGGATTAGTAACTGCTCTGATCCCAACACCTGAAGACGCAGCTTTCAATGTACTCAGCACTACAACACAAATAATCCAAGAACCCATAAAACTTTTTTTCGGAATCATACTATCAAATCTCCCATATCTGACGAAATTACTCTACTATTGTACCCATATATCGACCAAAACTGCACTTTAATCCTGCAAATTGTCTTCCGGAAATGCGTGCTTCGATGGCTAATAAGGGTAGGATTGTCCATAAAGTAGATTATGAATGATTCCCTATGTAACCATAATATCAGGTTTTGTTGTCTGCCCCGGCGCCGTGTTCCCATACCAACAACCGCGTCCCCCGGTTCTCCAAAATATGCGATCAAACCCGAAATCTCGATACAGAAAACCAAAAAAAAACGTTACTTGTGAGATACAAGGTGGCACTTTTAGGTGGGCTTATAAATAAAGAAAAAGGGCGAATTGATTTCACATAACCTATTCAAAGGACCACGTGATGATGGGAACTGATACTTCGACGCTTGACAGGGGCTTCGGCCAGGAAGCATGGCTTCCCAGTTCCATCGTAACAGTGAGACCATGGAGAAAGATAAAATGAAGCGCATACTGAAAATGCTGCGAGGTAACCGGCGTTCGCAACAACGCCCCCAGGGCTTGGGAACACCCATGTTTGAGCGTCTTGAGCCCAGACTTTTGCTGAATGCGGTCCCATATATGCAGGACTTTAGCCTGGGCAAGCCCGGTGGTGCCGAAGGTTGGGAGTATTACTCGAACAATGAGGGGCGGATCGAGGTGGTAAGCGGGCGTCTGCGTATGGACGACATGGTAGGCAACACCACGTACTCTCTGAACGAGGCGATTTTGCATGTGGACCTGAGGGGTAAGACTGGAGTAACGCTGACGCTGGATCACGGGAGTCTGTCGGATGAATCAAATACCCTTCCCGGCAGCTTTGTGGGCCATTATAAGGGCGATGGGATAGCGTTGAGTGTCGATGGTCAGAATTGGGTAAAGGTAACGGATTTGACTGTTAATTTCGCGAATCAGTCGTTTGCTCTGGATGATATTTTGCAGCAGGCCCAGGCGGCTGCCGACAGTACTGACCTTTCGGATGTACAGATAAAGTTCCAGCAGTACGACAATTATCCGGCGTACTCAGATGGGCGTGAATTCGATAATGTCAAGATTAAGGTTATCTCTGCAGAGCCGGAGATGGATGTTCTGGGCAATAGTCAAATCATTGCGGACGAGGATACGACGCCGAGTACTGTTGACCACACGAACTTTGGGAGTGTTAGTGTAGGCGGTTCGTTGACTCGGACGTTTACGATTAGGAATACGGGAGCTGGTGCTCTTAATTTGACGGGCGTTCCCAACAAGGTGCAATGGACTGGCAGCACCGACTTCACAGTGGTTCAGCAGCCCAGTTCTCCGGTTGCGTCCTACGGGGGGACGACCACGTTCCAGATCCGGTTTACCCCGAGCGGTACCGGGCTTAAGACGGCGACGGTTTGGATACCGAACAACGATAGTAACGAGAATCCGTATAACTTCGTTATCCAAGGCACCGGCCTGATTATCGAGCCGGAGATGGATGTTCTGGGCAATAGTCAAATCATTGCGGACGAGGATACGA
>CAZLIO010000051.1:11630-12349 GCA_964559025.1 uncultured Pirellulales bacterium
CGGCGACGGTTTGGATACCGAACAACGATAGTAACGAGAATCCGTATAACTTCGTGATCCAGGGCACTGGTTTGTCTTTGTCGCCTGTTGCTCAGGCCGTCCCATACACCCAGAACTTTGAGGCCGGCAAGCCGACCGGGTCCCAAGGTTGGGAATACTATTCGGACAACGATGGGCAGATCGAGGTCGTAGGTGGGCGTTTGCGTATGGACGACCAGGTGGGCGACAGCATATATTCTCAGAACGAGGCGATTCTGCATGTGAACCTCACGGGCAAGACCAATGTAACGTTGACTCTGGATCACACGAGTATATACGATGAAGTACATACCCTTCCTATGAGCTTTGTGGGTCGTTATAAGGGCGACGGCATTGCGTTGAGTGTCGATGGTCAGAATTGGGTGAAGGTCACAGACTTGACTGTTAATTTCACGAATAAGTCGTTTGCTCTGGATACTATTTTGCAGCAGGCCCAGGTTGCAGCCGGCAGTTCTGACCTTTCTGATGTTCGGATCAAGTTCCAGCAGTACGACAATTGGCCGGCGTCCATAGCCCAGGATGGGCGTGAATTCGATAATATCCATGTCACCGGTCAGATCACCACGGTGGTTGCTCAGGCCGTCCCATACACCCAGAACTTTGAGGCAGGCAAGCCGACCGGGTACCAAGGTTGGGAATACTATTCGGACAACGATGGGCAGATCGAGGTCGTAGGTGGG
>CAZLIO010000052.1:0-12328 GCA_964559025.1 uncultured Pirellulales bacterium
TTCTGCAAAAGATGGTAAAATTGGCGTAATATCGTAAAAATCAGTATTTTAACGACAATTAAAGCCGGTAGTTGAAGGATTATTTTGTAGAAAAAAATATCGATGTTATATTTGATTTTCCCTTAACTAACGAATCCGGATATAACAGGACGACAGTTTGTTTTTCAACCGGTGAGAGACGAGGTGTGCAGAATGCCCGGGTCATCGTCAAAACTTGTTCGCATCGACCCTTTTCGCCTGCGTATGGAACGCTGCGGGCAGATGGTTACCGATGCAACCATTTTCGCCTCGGAAGCCGTCAACCTCGAACCGGATGCAGTCCGTCAGCTTTGTGATGCAGCGTCACTTCCGCCGGCCAAAAAGGTTCTGGCCACCGCTGATATCCACGTTGGCTTCGGCGTACCTATCGGGGCCGTATTGGGACTGGACAGTGCGATTATGCCTCCTGCCGTCGGGTATGACATAAATTGTGGAATGCGGCTGCTGCGCACACCCTTTTCAAAAGGCGACATTGATACGGACAAAATCGCCGTCGATATAGCCCGTGACATTCCGCTCGGCGAGGGCAGGGAAAATTTGCAGTTAAACAAAACCGGGCTCGAAGCCGTTATCAATAAAGGTGTTGCCGCCGTACCGTCCATTATGCAAAAAAGCAGTCACCGGGCCTGGGAGGCCTTTGACCCGGACCAGTTCGCAGATGACCTCGAAAGAATCGAGGAAAAAGGCCACTTGCCCTCCGACCCGGCTGCGGTACCAAAAAACGCGATCCAAAAAGGCATTAATCAACTCGGCACACTCGGAGGCGGAAACCACTTTATTGAAATCCAGTACATCCAGGAAGTCTTTGAGCCTGATTTAGCGAAGGGCTTCGGGCTTTTCAAAAACCAGCTCGTTGTAATGATACACTCCGGCTCGCGTCGGTTCGGCTATGAAATCGCCGATGAATATATGAATATCGCCGCCCGCAGACCCGAGAATGCCGCCCGCAGAAAAATGCTCTCATATCTGCCGACCGAGAGCAGTGCCGGTAAAAACTATATCGCTGCAATGGCCGCCGCCGCAAACTTCGCATTTACCAATCGACACATTATGGCTCTGCTTGTAAGACGCTGTTTTAACAGGATGTTTGGCCCGACGCCGCTGTCGCTCGTTTACGATGTCGCTCACAATATGGCAAAGCTCGAAACACATAGCGGCGCCAGGCTTTGGGTCCATCGCAAAGGTGCCACGCGTGCCTTTGGTCCGAAGCAGATGGCCGCAAGTATTTTCGCCCGAACCGGCCAGCCTATAATAACCCCCGGCTCAATGGGCACCGCAAGTTTTCTGCTTGTCGGAACGGGTGATTCCGAGGAGTCTTTGAACTCGGTCAACCACGGTGCAGGCAGAGTGATGAGCCGCACCGCCGCTCGTGGGAAGTCTCGTAAAGGCAGAATTATTACACCGGCTTTGATTAGCGATGAGCAATTCAAACGTAGTATGGAGGGCATAAAACTCATTACCGGCAATAAAAGCAAAATAAAAGAGGAAGCACCGGACGCCTACAAAGATATCGATGAGGTCGTCCGAATTGTCGTCGAATGCGGCTGGGCAAAAGCCGTCGCCAGAATGGTACCTTTAGCCGTTTTGAAGGGCTAAGCCCGAAAGTTCCATTTGAAGGGGGACAATTTGGTATTATAGTGAAATTGAAAGGTAGAAAAATGTTTCGAAACGTATTAAATGGGAAATATAAATTCTTTATTATTTCTTTGTTCTTTCTGTTGTCCTTTTTCATATCACAGCAGACAGTTCTTGCTGCAGAGAATGTCTTTGAGGTTGAAGTTCGTCCTGATGTTAAGATTCCAATGCGAGACGGGATAAAGCTATCGGCAAACATTTTCCTGCCAAAATCAGAGGGAAAATTTCCTGTCATACTTATTCGGTCTCCGTATGGCAAAGGTGACGAAAAATATGGTGACGGCCTGTTTTATGCCGCCCACGGATACGTGCTCGTCAGCCAGGACTGCCGCGGCAAGGGAGCTTCACAGGGACAATGGGAACCATTTGCAAATGAAGCTGACGATGGCCGGGATACACAGAAGTGGGTATTAGAACAGCCCTGGTGTAACGGCAGCATCGGTACAAGCGGCGGTTCATACGTGGGCTTTACACAATGGATATCTGCTCCGAACGCCGGCGAACATCTAAAGGCTATGTTTCCGGTAGTGCCCTTGGTTGACACCTACGGGGATGGTGTATACACCGATGGAGCATTAAATCTCGCTCTGATGATGGGCTGGGGCAGCTTTGTGTCGTTTCGGCCTGGCGAAAAAATTGCTATGCTCGGATGGCAAGAGGGGGATTGGAATAAGGCCTTTCGAGCATTGCCCCTTGGCCAGTGGGACCGTGCAATTGGTCGCAAGGTCCAGTATTTGCGGGACTGGGTAGCCCATCCGCATTTCGATGAGTACTGGGCTGCCCGCGGCGTTCGCAACCACTGGCAGGATATTACTGTGCCGATCTTTGTGGTCGGCGGCTGGTACGACATCTTCGCCAGGAGCGTCTTCGAACACGTAAATGCCGTCAAGTCAATGTCACGTTCGCAACATGCTCGAAAGCACCTGCACTTACTGATGGGGCCTTGGGGACATGGGATAAGTCAGGACGGCAAAGTGGGTGACTTGGATTTTGGCAGAGAATCCGTGATTAACCTGCGCGAAATTCAGACTAAATGGTTCGATTACTGGTTGAAGTCTGAACAGACAGGTGCCGACACCTGGCCGGCTTATCGTATTTTTGTGATGGGGCGCAACTTGTGGCGAGATGAGCAAGAATGGCCGTTGAAGCGAACCAGGTACACGCCGTACTATTTTCACAGCGAAGGCTCTGCAAATACACTTAAAGGAGATGGCAGGTTAAGACCGGTTATGCCTGATAATGAACCCTTTGATAGATTTGTGTATGACCCGAATGACCCTGTTCCTACACTTGGTGGATGCAACTTGGTTGGGTGTCCGGCCGGGCCACGGGACCAGACCAGGGCTGAAAATCGAAAAGATGTCCTTGTTTTCACAAGTGATGAGTTGAAAGCTGACTTGGAAGCCACAGGACCGGTAAAGGTTATTCTCTATGCTGCCAGCTCTGCATGTAATACCGACTGGACGGCTAAATTAGTCGATGTCCACCCCGATGGTCGTCCCTTCAATCTTTGCGATGGTATCATGCGTGCTTGCTACAGAGAGTCGAACCAGAATCCGACGCTTATTCAGCCTAAAAAAATATATTGTTATGAGATCGACCTATGGGTAACGAGTAATGTTTTCTTAGCTGGTCATAAGATGCGGGTCGAGATATCCAGCAGTAATTTCCCCCGTTTTGACCGAAATCTCAACACGTCTGAACCTTTTGGAACGGGTACTGAGCTAATAAAAGCAACACAAACCGTCTATCACGACATGGAACATTCCTCGCACATCCTTTTGCCTGTAATCCCCCATCCATAGAGTCCGACGACCAATTTTGTATTTTTAAGTACAAGGATGTCAATTATTTTCTGTATTTTTATGTTTATTATTATATTTACCTGTTTTCTGCGCATTTCTCAATTTCCCAATTTCCCAGCTATATTTCCCTAAGCCTTTTGTTTGAAAGATGTTATCGGTGGGAAGACCATTTTAGTGCACTTAGAGTCCTTTGTTGATAGATTTGACTGCAGGTGTGTGGGGAATCGGCAGGAAGCACTTGCTTCAACCAAAATTATCCTGCTTAAATGACAGTTTCTTCATGGACCTTTCAACTATGTCTTTAGGATAATCAAGATATTCCAATAATCTAATAGCGTTACTGGTAGAAGTAATACCCTCCCTGAGCTTGAAATCAAATTTCAAGCCTTGGTCATCAACGTCATCCGTGAAGTGGTAGCTTTTGAAGGCGAATTTAAGCTTTCCGGCGAGCTCCAAATCATGCGTCGCGACAATAACTAATGCGTTGTGGTCAATCAGATAATTCAGGACTTCAAACGATGCGATAACACGTTCTGACGAGTTAGTTCCGGCCAATGGTTCATCTATAAGGCATAAGGTTAGAATTTCTTTTTCAGAAGATTTTATCATTTTCAACAAGTGCTCTGCTTCTATAAGGTAATAACTTTTCCCTTCAATTAAGTTATCTGCTTCATTGATTAATGAAATTATTCTGAAGTAATTTCCGGTATAGGAGGCGGCGAGACACGTATAAATTGTCTGGGCTAAAATAGCGTTTACCCCCAGAGTTCTCAAAAACGTTGTTTTGCCGGCCATATTTGAACCCGTTATGGTCACTCCTTTTTCCCGAATAGTGATTGAATTCGGAACCGGATTGGTCAATAGAGGGTGTCTTGCATCCTTAATCTCAAGCAAGAGCTCCTTACCTGAAAAGTTCGGCTCTACGTATCCTGATAATCCTTCACGGTAAGAAGCTGCGGATTGCAAAGCATCTAATTCTCCAATCAAACGATAAATCAACCTAAGCTCCTCCTTATGTGCATGAATCTCATCGAGGACAGCATAGAAAATTCTGACCTCCCTCAGGAAATATATGTCTATGTGAGCATATAACAGCGTCCCGATATCAGAGCCAAAAGAGCTTTCTGGAAATAGCAGGAAAGTTTTTCTGGCAATTTTTTCTGTTGCTGAGGTTGCTTTTTTCAGTTTTTCGCAGCAGTCCGCTAACTCCGGGCACTTGATGGCTGCAAGTTTTTTACTTAGACGAATCATTGCACCCAGATAGCGAATTGCAGATAATTGAAGAAGTAGCCGTGCTCTTATCTTGGATGTTACCAGTAAGTTGATAACATAAAGAGGAAGGATAAGTATAATAATGCCGGCTGAACCCCATAAAAGTGGAACAGCAATGATCGAGATAAGCGCCAGCAAAGCCAAGAACGAAAACAAATACTTAAAAGCGGTTGAAGGTGGTAATTCTCCACAGAGCAGGGCGGTGACTCCATTTCCCTTTTGCTTTCCCATACCCAGAAGCCTTATCTGGATCTGTTCTCTAATTTCTTTATTAGTTTGAAAGAGCCGAATGATTTCTTTTCTTTTCTTTAGTATTTTGTCAGATAACAGTGGCGTCCTGAGAATGTTATAAAGGATGCATTCTCCCGGATTAGTCATAGTTCTTTCAATCTTGGAATAAAGGTCATTCATGTTCAGATCCGACCAGGTTTGGTCGTCAATGAAAATATCGTTATTATCGTGCTGCGAGGTGGAATATCTATAGAAAGTCTCTATTTCTGAAAAGGTTCGATTCTTGACTTTCTCCTTTCCCCATTCTTCTCTTATCTGGCAGAGCAGCTTTTGAAGAGTATTCTTTTGATAGATTCTGATATTTAAGATTATTAATGGGAGCAGAATCAAAAGCCCCCAATAGTAAAGTGGGTCAACCTTAAGGCCCAGAAGAATAATGGCAAAAGCAAAACCTACAGAAAAAATAATCAAGATTTTCAACAATAAAGAAAGTTGCTTAATTGATATCAGAGAAAGCTCAGATAGGGTTTTCAATGATTTCATTTAAACATTCTCCGGATATAGGACATAGAACATGTAATGAATCATTAAAGTTGGTCAGGTACAAGGACGTTTATTTTCTGCATTTTAGTAGTCCTTAAACTTTCTCATCCATTCGGGCCAGTCTGCGGCTGCTGCTCCGCCGGCTTTGGTCCAGGTCCCTGTTGTGTCGAACCGTCGGTGCCATTTCAACGTCCACAATTCTTTGAGTCCGACCTTTCTGACAGCGAAATTTAAAAAGACCATATTTGTCGGCCCGTTGTGCCGGTCAATGCAGAAACGCCTCATACACATCCCACTGGCGTTCTCTGTCTGACCATTATACTCCGGAGGCGTATTGGTGGACAGCGGGTGCCCACCAAGGTAGAAGCAATCCAAAAAGAGCGGTATTCTGTCCGTACCTTTGACGTTGATGGTCTTGAAGTGGTTCTCGGCCTCATAGCCCCACAAACTTGCAACCGTCGGGTTGTAAAGCCAGTTATTTATGCCATAGCTGGTGTAAAAGCCATCCCCGCCTCCCACATTAGTCGCTTCCCAGGCTACAAAAGGATTCTGTCCCTGTCCCCAGGGTTTTCTGGCCATTGGGCACCATCGTATTTCTTCATCCTTGTAGTATGGCTCTGCCGCAAACAGCCAGTGACCTACCTGCTTACCGGCCTGGGCGCGTGTCCCGTCAGGGAAGGAGCCGTCGTAATCTCCGGTGTACATCGACCAGATAACAGCCCAGTGGTGCAGGTTCATCTGACAGGCTGTTGCCTTTGCTTGTTTCTTAACCCGGGCCAGGGTTGGCATCAATATCGCCATCAGCAGGGCAATGATGGCAATCACCACCAAAAGCTCTATTAAAGTAAAGCCGTGTTGCTTGTGCATGACATTTTGCTCTTCTCATTTAAACAGAGATAATGAGTTTCACTGGTATGCTTGTCTGACATTATTATAACACAAGCGGTCGTGGTAGTGCAATACATTGGCGGCAGGGATTCTATATTCGGAACTAATAAAAGCAATCCACTACGGGACGTCCGGGTCCGGATTTCTCTGCAAAAATACCATAAAAACAACAATCCAGCACTAATCCCGTTGTGTCCAGGCCTGTCCTGAGCGGAGCCGAAGGGCTGTGATAAGATTTGCCGGTTTGGAGTTGGGATTGGTGCTGGACATTTATTGTCTGATGCCTTATGCTAATACAAAAAGAAATTGGGTGGTTTTTGCAGCTGAATGATTTCGCAATTGTTTATCGGAAGGTGAAAATGGCTAAACGCCTTGTTGTTTTTATAAATTCGCTGATGGTACTGGTCTTTATTGCCGGTTGTCCGACGATAGAGTCTGAACCTGTTGAGCCTGCAAAGACCGAGGTCCTTAACCTTGAACCTGCTAAATCTGAACCTAATGAAATCGAGCCTGCTGTGGTTGAGCCTGCCGAAGTTGAGTCTGTTGAGGTTACACCTGCTCCGAGCGGGCCAAATCAAATCGAGCCGGATAGAGTTGAACCTGTATATATCGAACCTGAGGAAATCATTCCTGAGAAGGCCTACCCTGAGCGTAGCCGAAGGGTCGAATCTGTAGAGCCTGAACCCAATGATGTCCAGTTCAGCAGCGTCGAGCCTAATGAGCCTGAGCAGCCGGGAGTCGGGCTTGATGAGATCGCGCCTGCTGAGCCGGAACCCAATGAGGTCGGACCGGTCATTGTTGAGCCTAACAACGTCGAGCCTGCTTGGGTCGAGCCTAATGATCTGAAGCTTAAGCCGGCTGTATCTTTTCACGACAAATTTACCGAGCTCCTGAAAAACAACGTCGATGATAAGGGAATGGTTGACTATAAAACACTCAGGCGAAAAAGGCTCGACCTGAAAGCTCTCCTGCAGGAATTTGACAACCTTGACCCAAATGAATATAGAACCTGGCCCAAAGAGGACAAAATCGCCTTCTGGCTCAACGCATACAACATCCAGATGCTGAATATAATTACAGAAAATTATCCCATCGAATCATCGAGGTTCTTACGTCTTTTGCCTGGCTGGGGTCCAAACAGCATCCTGCACATCAAGGGAATATGGACGAATTACAAATTTCTTGTGATGGATGAGGAGTTTACACTTTCGGAGATTGACAGGCGGTTTTTCCGTAAAGAATTTGACGACCCAAGAATATTTTTTGCCATATCCAGGGCCAGTCTGTCGGGTCCGCCGCTGCCCAACGAGCCGTATTACGGGTATAAGCTCAACGAGCAGTTAGACAACCAGGTCAGGCGGTTTCTATCCGGCCCGCTGGCGTTCAGGATAGATAAAGAAAAACAGAGAGTTTATTTATCTTCCCTTTTTCAATCATCCTCCTATGGCAAAGAGTTTATTAGTAAGTTCGCCATAGATAAAAAGTTCAAAGACCAGGAGCCGACAACTCGGGCCGTCTTGAATTTTATTACCAATTACGTTCCTGACGATAAGGTATCTTTCCTTGAAATAGGAAAATATTCTGTTAAATTTATGAAATATGATTGGACGATTAACGACGGTTCATAGAAAGGACAAATTACAAATGGCAAAAAAATCAACTCACAGCAATCCTCATATTGACACCAACGAGTACCTTTTCACCAGTGAGTCCGTAACGATGGGACATCCTGACAAAGTGGCCGACCACATATCCGATGCCGTTCTTGATGCAATGCTCGCTCAGGACCCAAAAAGCAGGGTGGCCTGTGAAACATTAGTAACAACCGGCCTGGTCGTTGTCGCCGGCGAAATCACATCAAAAGCAATCGTGGACGTTCCAACGGTGGTCCGCGACACTATCAAAGAAATCGGTTATACCGACCCTGATATGGGCTTCGACTATGATAATTGTGCCGTTATGGTTACGCTCGATAAGCAAAGTCCGGATATTTCACAGGGTGTCAGCGAAGGCACCGGCCTGCACAAAGAACAGGGAGCGGGTGACCAGGGCCTGATGTTTGGCTTCGCCTGCAAAGAGACGCCCGCACTTATGCCGATGCCGATTCAATTAGCACACGCCATAACCACCCGACTTGAAAAAGTGCGGCAGAGCAAGAAACTGCCCTGGCTGCGGCCCGACGGTAAAAGTCAGGTAACAGTCGAATACGATGACGGCAAACCCAGGCGCATCCACACGGTCGTCGTATCCACTCAGCACGCACCGTCTGTTGCCTATAGACAATTGCGAAAACAAATCATCGAAAAAGTCATCATGCCGATTCTGCCGAAACGCCTTGTTGACAAAGGCACTATATTCCACGTCAATCCTACCGGCCGATTTGTCGTGGGCGGTCCCAAAGGTGACTGCGGCCTTACCGGCAGAAAGATTATCGTCGATACCTACGGCGGAAGAGGCAGTCACGGCGGCGGTGCCTTTAGTGGAAAAGACCCCACAAAGGTTGACAGATCCGCGAGCTATATGGCCCGGTACATTGCCAAGAACGTGGTCGCAGCAGGCCTGGCCGACGCCTGCGAGCTGCAATTATCTTACGCCATCGGGGTAGCCGAACCGGTCTCGGTCCTTGTAGATACCGAAGGCACCGGAAAAATCAGCGAACGGAAGTTGAGCCAAATCATAAGAAAGCTTTTCCCCTTGACCCCAAAAGCAATGATTAGACACCTAAAACTCGCTCGTCCAATCTTTGCTGAGACCTCTTACGGGGGCCATTTCGGGCGAAATTTGCCAAACTTTACCTGGGAAAAAACCGATATGGCAGCTAAGCTCAGAAAAGCCGCCGGTTTGTAAGGGCGGCCATATAATTGACATAATCTGTATGGTCGCGGGTATTTTTCTGGTTTTCCAGGATTTTTTGTAAGTTTTCTGTGCCTCAGGGGTCTAATATAGAAGGTCATGGCCGATACGATTGATGACGAGCATCTCGTCAAACAGTTCAATCGGGGTGACGAATCTGCTTTTGACAGGATTGTCGAGCGATATTCGTCCGATATTGCAGCACTGGCCAATCGATTGCTCGGTTGGTCCGGCGAGGTCGAAGATGTTACGCAAGACATCTTCCTCGCAGCATTTCTCGGCCTGAAAAAATTCCGCTGCGAATGCAGCCTTAAAACCTGGCTCTTTACCATAACGGTCAATAAATGCCGCAGCTACCGATATAGGAGAATACTTCACCGGCGGCGAATTTCGCAGGCTGCCGATAAAGCCTTTTTGACATCGGCCGGCCAAGCGGATAAGACGCCGATGGACAGTGAGACCTTTGAGAGTGTTCGTCGTGCTATACAGGCTTTGCCCGCTAAATATCGCGAGCCGGTCGTACTAAGGTATCTGCAGGAGCTTCCGACTGACCAAATCAGCCGAATCCTCGGAATATCGAAAAACGCTTTGCAGGTCAGGCTAAACCGCGCCAGAGCGCATCTAAAAGAGGAACTGGCTGCACTAACAAAGGAATAGTTATGACAGAAGACAAAATAAAAAACCTGCTTCAGGAAGCCGACCGTATGGCGGGTTTGCCCATCCCCGTTTCTGCCAATCTCTCCGCCGCTGTCCGCCGCCGTGCTCATCGCAGGCGTTTTGTGAATTTAGCTGCACCCCTGGCCGCGGCCGCTGTAGTTCTAATCGCTGCCGGCATCTGGAATCTTGCAATCAGGACTACTGAAACAACACAGGAGAAGCAGAAAATCGCCTTGCTCGAAACCCAGCTCAAACAGCTCTATGTGAGAACCGATGCCGCATTAAATTTAATACAGGACGTGCTTGAAAAGGAGCAAAAACAACATTCGCTTGACGAGCTCGAGGCCCAGCTTGCAAGTATCCCGGACCCCCTCGAAGAAATCCAGAAACAGGTTGACAAAACCGCCTTTATCCTCGTCTATCAGGCCGACCGTTTGTACCGCGAGCTAAACCGGACAGATTCCGCCGTCGAGACTTACAACCGCGTCATCGAACTTTTCCCCAGAAATCGATGGGCCCAGGTAGCCCGGCAGCGATTATCAGAGATCGAAAACAGAAGGTTCAACAAAAGAGATTGGGACCCCGCAGGGCGGGAACCCTCAAAAGGAGAGTTAAAATGGAAGCCAAAAAACACATCGTTGTCTTGTTAGTTTTGATTCTGTTAATATCAGTTACGGCACAATCAGCTAACAATCCGGCAGCAGCGGAACTTTCGAATACGCACGTTGCAAGCTGTTTAGTCAAGATAACATTCGACCCGCTTGTTTTGCCGCTCGATGATATAACTATAGACTACCTGCTGCACAGCAGCAGCATCGGTGGCAGGGTCGCCCGTGAAATACTCGATATTTCACCGGATAAGGTTTCTGATATCTTCAAAATCGAGGCGTTGGCCGGCTCTGTCGGCCCGTCGTGGCTCGGCCGCGCCGAGACAGGCAGGATACTATCAGAGGATCGAAGACAGAAGACATAAGACAGAAGGCAGAGGACAGAAGACAGATGGCAGAGGACAGAGACCGGAACTTCTGTCTTCTGAACAGTTGAGCTCTGCTGCTGAACAAACGATTCTTTTCCGTCTGTCGGTTAAGCTTGGCAATGACGTAGAGCCGGCAGCAGAGGAATTTATGGGCGCTCTTGTTGACAGCCTTCGGGGCACTCTTGTTAAAGTTTTTGAGGACTATAAGCTTAGATTCAATAACCAGTTCAAGCTCGCAGAGCAGGAAGCCACCAGTGCTGAAAACGACCTGCGTGAAAAGCAGAAAACTCTTAGAGAAATTTCACGCTCCCGCGTCCTTGACCGTGACAGCATTCTCGCCGATATTTACCGCCTGCGTCAAGACGTTCAGGCTGCTAAGATGAATCAGGCCTCCAACCAGGTCATTATCGATGCTACAACCAGGCGAATAGCTGATATTCAGGCCAGGATAAAGAAACAGCTTGAGAATGACTCAATCACCACTGAGCTCCAGAGCATAGTCGAAATGAGTGGCAAGCTTGTCATTGAAGCAGAGAAACAAGTTAAAGCAGGTACGATTTCTTCTTTTCAGCTTGATGAATTAAAGGAAAAACTCGCCAGAGCCAGAATAGAGATTGCACGACGACGCGAACAGCTCATTAGCTCTGTAGGTGGTAACCTGATAGAGTCTCTCAATAAGGAATTAGCCGACCGTTCGATACAGGCAACTCAAGACGAGGCATCCATTCGGAGCCTGGAGCAGCAGCTGGTCGAGGCGGAATCACTGCTTGCCAAAGCCGACGATTATGAGCTGCTCTCAATCAAGGCCGACATCGCCAAACAAAACCTTCAGGAATCAATTCTTTGGCGTGATAGAACCAGCCGACAAATTCGTTTTCTACAGTCGCCGATGGTGTCCATCCTCGGCGGCGAATGACTTCTGAGCAAAACGGTATGCCCGGTGGCCCGCTACCACTCTCCGGCGGGCCCCGGGCAAAAACCAGATATCAGCAAAATTATATCCCGCTTCCACATCACACAATAGGCGCGTGACACAATGCGAGATTAGTGTTTAAAGTGTTGTTTGCCTGTAAAAACCTTTGCAACACCGTGTTTGTTGTCTCTGCTCAACAAAAATTATTTTGCTGTTTTTGACGTTTCATAGTTAACGGGCATAAGTTTTTCCAGACTCACATGTTTGGATGCATCGAGAATTTCAATGCCAACGATTTTGTCGTCTTCACCTATATCAAGTACGATGTCTTCAGAAACTCTCCGGTTTATAATCTCCTGCTTTTTGTCATCTAACCGGATATAGAGAAGGTCTGTTTTGTCATTGTACAAAATGTTCATCTTTGTTATGCAATACGCGATACGCACGACACAATACGAAATTAGTGTTTAAAATGTCGTTTTCCGGTGAAGACCATCGCGATGCCGTGCTTATCTG
>CAZLIO010000053.1:0-12242 GCA_964559025.1 uncultured Pirellulales bacterium
TCGTGCGCTTCGAGCTCATTGACTACAAAGGTCATACTGACTTTCAAACTCGAAACAACGTATGCTATTTTCATTATTCTTCTACTACTCAACTCTGATTTTTACTGGTGATAGTTGCCTCGGCGGGTGGCAGCCTCAAGTGCAGCTTGGGGATGGCTTGCCGCTGATAGCTGCTTCATAGCTGCGCATAGTCAGCTCGGCAATATGCTCCCAGCTATATTTTTCTTCGAGTTCAGGGCTGTAATGGGACTGAAACTTATCGAGACTATCCAGCGCGTTTATAACAGCCTGGGCCAATGGTTCTACTGCACCGGGCTCGACAACTAATCCAACCTTATCTGAGGAGACAAGCTCCCCCATCGCCCCGATATTGCTGACGACTACGGGTTTTTTGTGCGCATAGGCACGAAGTAATACTCCGCTCTGTGCTTCAAATTTCAAATAGGGTAATACAACAAGGTTAGACGCCGCAAAGAAATAATCCACCTCTTCTTCCGGAATAAAATGGATAAAGGTTTGCACATGCTCTGACAAATCATATTTTCTAATTATATCGGAGTATGACTCGAAATTAAATCTGCCGAGAAGACCGCCGGCAATGACCAGTAAAATCTGCTGATTACGCGATTTGATAATTTCCAACGCTTTGAGAAGAATATCCAGACCTTTGTTCGGACGAATCGCGCCGAAGAAAAGTATTATCTGACAGTTCGACGGCAGGTTCAATTTTTTCCGTGCCGCTGTCAGGTCCGGGGGATTTTGCAGGGGTATAATTCCATGGGGAATTACATCTATACGGTCGGTGCAAATGCCCCAGTGGTCAGCCATTTGTCTTTTGCCATCCTCATAGTGAACTATCAAACGGTGAGGGATTTGAAGGCTCCGTTTTATAAAAGAAGCCCTGCTGACAAAACGTTCGTAGTGAGGCTTAATATCGTGGACGGTAAGCACTACAGGCAGATGCCGTATTAGGGGCTTTAGAAAAAACTGGTCCAGCAGCGGAGTGCCAACGCCCTGAAAATGAACTACATCGAAATGCTCGCGAACAGCAAATCGGTTCCGCCGCAAGCTGTTTCTCAAGCTTCGGTAAAATCGGTCCGCGGCCCAATGCAATTGTGACCACTGCTTTTTCTTATTTATAAACTCAAACAAACGTCTTTCAACTCTGAACGGTCTTGGCAGATTCACCCATAATGAGTTGGTTAGTACCGTTACTTCCGCACCGGCCCCGCACAAACCACTACATAATGCATCGGTGTACGCGTATAAGCCGCCTGTGCTTGCACCGGCCACCATCAATACGCGCATTGATAATTTTTCCTTTCCTGCTGTAATTGGGAAGGTACTCCGAGTTACATTCAATACACGGTGGAGTTAAGCATAAGTAAGCTCAGGATACGCTTGGCTTTCCTCAGGAACCTCTTGTTCCTGATAGAAGCTTACATAAATATCCTGCCAGTTAGCCATTATAGCTGCAAAGCATATCAGCAGTGGTGCGGCACGGGGATTCGAGAATATGGGATGGAAGAATCCATCTGCCGCCAACGCTATCATCAGCAAAAAGCTCGTTGCTCCGTAATATCGCATATATGGGACATCGCTTCTGGATAAAGCGAAACTCCGCACAAGAATAGCGAATATCAAGATGAGCACCGTTACCAATCCGAGCAAGCCACATCTATCCAGCCATCCTAAATACTCTGAGTGGTAGAAACCTACCAGAGGGTCTTTCCCTGCTGGTGCCGGATGCAGCGCTCCGATACCCCTGCCGGTCAATATAAAATAAGGTTCCTGCTTGTAGCTTGAAAGGATTATTTCGTGTTCCAAAGCCCTCCAGGTGCCTTTCTGAAAGGGACTCGGTATTTCGACCTGGCCTGTTCTTGTCGTGCCGGCTCGAAATCTTTCCAGGAAATCGAAACCTATTGCAGAGGCGGCCCCCACCACGAGCAGGCCGACAATCCCGTACGCAAGCAAAGTTCTGGCCCTGCCCTTGACGAACAAAAGCGAAGCGATTGCAAGCACACCCATTGACCCGTACATTGACCTTGTTTCACTCAGCACTATGCCGCCGATACCGACCAGCAGCACAAACACAGATACGGGGAGGAAGCCGACTTTGCTTACCAGTCTGCCTATGGCAATACTTACCAGCGAAAGATAGAGCAAAGGAACAAGAGTATAAGTACCTCTCTCACCTCCCAATTGTGTAGCAGTATCAATTTCGGCGGCCCGCGGTGTGAATGCGCCAAATCTGATTAAAATATGTACGGCAAACATTGCCAGGAGCAAAACGACCGAGAATTTCAAAAATCCATTCGCGCGAGAATAGTTTGTGAAGTACCTAAGCCCAAATATCATAGCTGCTACAAAGTGCGCCACCCTCGAATACGTAAAAGCGGTTTGAGTATACATTAGCAGGCCTTGTATCAACGCAAGTGTGGTTACTAATGTTAGGACAATGAAGCATTTTCCAATAACGCCGGCACGATATTGCCGCTCTCGCGGCACGAAAAGCGCCGCCGCTAATGTCAACCACGCCAGGACATCCGCCGGTGACCATGTGCGGGGCATACCAAGGTTACCCGCACTATATATGAAGCCGGCAAGTATACTGTGGAACGTAACGGATATCAGGAATATGTAAAACACCCACTTCGGCTTCAAGACCACCAGAGGCAGACATATTACTATTGCAATCAGACACAGTACTGCAATAAATGTTGCCATCAGGTTCCTCTAAAAATAAGGCTTCTGATTAAAGTTGGGAAATAAAGCCTAAAGTTGAATATCGGAAATCAAAGGATGGGATTACAGTGCAAAAATCAAGAAAATTAAGTATTTTCATTCGATTTTTGATTTTTTTGTTCCAGGTTCGGCAGTTTTAACACTGCTCTATTTTTCCACTCGGACCTGCTCAATCATCCTTGCAAAATCTTCCTTGACCTGCATGCAAGTTTTAGAGCCTATCTCTTGTTCCTTTTGGTTGATGGAGTCCAGATTATTATTGATTTCGTCGAAGAGTTTTATTAATTTTTCTGTGCTGAGCTGCGTATCGGTAATGCAGTACTTTTCGAGTCCGAACTGGGCCATAAAGTCTTCGGTCTTTTTATGATATGCAATCGCAAGCAGCGGTGTTGCAGCCACTAACGAAAAGATTTGTGAGTGGGTCTTGTGCCCGACAAACATTTTGCACTGTGCGACGGCGTTGATATGGTCCGAGGTTCCCGGAAAGCCCTCTACAATTTCGCAATTTTCTTTTTGAACAACATTGTTTATCACGGCCTCAATGCAGGGGCGGTCTGTGCCTTGCAGCTCCATCGGAAAAAAACGCACCTTATAACCGGCCTCTATAGCATGGTCAATCAACGATGCAAAATAGCGCCGGTGTTCTTCGTGTTCTTTGAGCCGGTTAGCACGTGTGTGCACGTAAACAGCAACTCCCATTACTTCTGCGCGGTCACTGGGCCTGATTCGTGATTTCACAATGTCGCACAGGCCGAATACAGACTCGCGTGTCTTCGATACATGCTCCAGGGAAATCCCCAAATTTTTTATTTGCTCTGCCGAGGCCTCGTCGCGGATAAATATTCGGCAGGCACCGGAAAGTATTTTTTGCACCATCAATCTGCTCTTCGGTGACTTAAAGCCAAATGGGCCGATAGATTGCGACCAGAGTACCAACGGCTTATCGTAAAGCAAAGCTGCCGCCATATCGAATATTTGCGGTGTAACCGCATCGGGCACGAACATAGTCGTTATGTGATGGCCCCCTGTACTGAGGACTATATCAGCGTCCTTAACAGCTTCGGCGAATTGCTTATTGACAAGAAGCCTAAGATACCACGGACGTTTGCCTGCAATCAAGGCGTTACGTACCAGGGGGAAATTAATTCGTCTCTTGAGTATCACCTTTTGTATTCGATGAATTACTTTACCCAAAAAGCCGACACCTTTTTTGCGGGAATTATCCCATCCCCAGGGGATAACTCGCACACCCCTCTCAGGAAAGTCCGGTTTGTCTTCCCAATATTCCGGATTACTTGCGGATACCGTAACTTGATCAACACCATTGCGGGCCAGCTCTCTGAGCACGAAAAACAGGACGGCTCTGTCCCCTTTGTTGGTAGAGCATTGATTAATAACAAGGACTTTCATCGTCTTCGATATTCCTTTTTGCCATCGAAATTTTTTCTCATCGCGAGGATTAAATCAGCCGTCTCTTTCCGCAATGAAATAACTGTGAAACTTGCCATTACAACAACGGTGGACAATGTAAGCATCACCATCCAATGAACGTTCCCTCTCAAAAGAACGCTGTTCAGCACCCACAGTGCTATGATCGAAACGAGACTTGCCGCTAATGGCTGGTACAAGCTGTCTTTCAAGTACTCGTAGGGACGTATCCCTAATTTTTGCAGACCGTAAAAGGGCAGCCAGAGTCCCGTTTTGACCCACAAGACGACCACCAGCGCTATCGCCGGTGCCATCGGGACGGCAACGAAACCCCGCAAAAGTACCAGTTCCAGTAAAATAGCGATTACTGCAGCCGCAATTGACGCAATGGTCAGCCCTCGCAGATGTCCCATTCCGACCAATGCCGGCAGCCATATTTCAAAAAGCCCGCCCGGAAGAACCGATATGATTAACACTCTCATCACCCAAACTGTTCCTTCCGGGACGGCACCTTTGAGCCAGAGAGCCAGAATTTTTTCCGTGAAGACAAACAGCAAAAGCAGCAGGGCACAGGACAGAACAGAGCTTATACGAGTTCCTTTCTTGACGACTGCTTTTATTGCTTTGACTCGGCCTTTTGCCCAAAGATCCGAAACAGCCGGCAGGAAAACGACCTGCGTCGCCGCCAGAAATCCACGGACAAACCCAGGAATCCTGGAGGCGATATCGTACGCTGCAACGTTCGCCGCGGTACCAGCTCGCCCGACCAATAGTGCCAGGGTGCTATACATAAAAATTGAGCTGCCCGAGCGTCCTATCGAGTGGGACGTATATCGCCACAGCTCTTGCAGCGTTTTTCTGTTAATCAGCCGTACGTTAACGCTCAAACCGGCAACCGACCTTCGTGCAACAAAAAACATCGACAGTGCAGATATTGCCGCCGTAATCCCGAACGCTAACTGGACGGCGATTATACTCTTCCAAACCACAAGCAGCCCTATTGTAAGAACTGCCCGGAGCAGATTAGCTGTAATTACAACAGCATTATAACTGGTGTAGTACTGACAGCCCTGTAATGTCCCGCTGAAGTTCGCCTCTAACATCTTGAAGGCCAATGTAACGCCAACCAGAATGCACGTAATCCTGGCATCGCGTGCAAATTCAGCGGTGATTGCCGAGAATATATCTGAAATTACAAAGGACAGCAGAACCGCAGCTACGACAGTCAAAACCGCCAACGCCGTCAGTATTATAAATGATGCCGAGACAAAACGATTTAATTCTTTTGTGTCGCTGCGGTAAAAAGCCACAAAACGATTTATCGCTAATACAAATGCCCTCTCAAGAATCATAGGGTAGCGCAGCCCCGTAGCCAGCAAAGCCCAGACACCATAGCCGGTTGCCTCAAGGCCTCGCAGCATAAATCGAACCAGTACCAGCCCAACTACCGCGGCCACTAACGTGCTGGCCCAGTTCGAGCCCGCGTTCATTATTATCCGTTTTCGTAACGACATCTAATTTATTCCGCTTCAAACACAAAATACCAGCCGCTTGCCAGCCACCATGGTAAAATATCTGCAAGCCGCACGTCTGCTTTGCCAAAGAGAGGACCCCGTCTCGTTTCAAAAATGGCTAATATGGAGTCCGATTTACCAAAATCTTTAAGTCTGAAGGAAAACTCGGAAAGCATCTTAAGAAATCTTTTCCTGGTATAAAATTGACAATGCTCTTGGCCTGTAATATAAGGCTTCTTGGCAACAATACGACGCAGCCAATTATTCCTGCGAAGATAAGCAATGATTGATAACCTTCTCTTAAGCTGCCATGGTCCATACCCGTTGGGAATAGTTACAATTAGCCAGGAGCCCTTATTCACCCGGGCCCTGATTCTTCGTACAAACTCCCGGGGGTTGACAGCATGTTCGAGAACCTCGCTGGCAATGACCATATCATAGCTCTTGTTGTCATCGAAGCTATGGCCGTCCGCTTGCGTAACAATGACATTGTTGAGCTTCTCTTTCTGAATACGCTCTGAGATGCCGGACACCGCCGACGGGTCAATATCGAATGCCGTTACGTGAGAGCCCAGAGAAGCCAATGGAAATGTGATCCCTCCGGTACCGCATCCGAACTCTAAAATTTCAAGGTCTTCAATATACTTGTTTTTGAACTGAGCATAGTGACATATCGCAGAAAATATGAATTTTAGTCTCTTAATATATTGCGGGCTTGTATAACTACTACTCTTTATGAAAGTTTCCAGTGCTGCTCTATCTTGCATTATTAAATTCCAGCAGAATCTTAGTAAGCTCTCTCCGGGCCTGATAAACAGCATCACAATCGTGGGAATTTCTTAACACATAATCAATTGTAGCTTTAAGAGATTGTTGCGCTTGTTTCGCTCTGGCCGGATTTTCAGTACTAATCAGGTCTATGGCTTTTTGTACTTCGAAAAGATATTGATAATCCTCAACTCCCTCTCGCCATGCTTCCCAACGCCGTGATGGGACGATGTTCTCGGTAAGTCCTGGCACAGGGCTGCCACTCCTGCCGTACACGACACCGGAAAAGCCCCTGGGTCTTAGAGTATCATCCCACGGAACGGCACCGGTCTTAAAATTAAGTCCGTAGTAGTAAATCCAGAAGCCGGCCCCGGTTTGCCCTCGCTTAAAAGCACGCCACGGCAGAAGTCGATAATACGAATAAGGGTCTTTGGCTTTCATTGGCCTTAAACACTCGTACGTCCATACTTGCTTTCCGAAGTCTTTTATCTGCTCCAGCCATTGGGGATTTAGCTCGCAGTGGCTGTCCTGAAGACACCATATATCGATAAGCTCTCGAAATCGCGAAAATTCTTTAGGGCCTTTACCAAAGGAGTTGGCGTAGATTCTTACTTTCGGGTCTGTGGCCTTGATTAGTTTGGCCAGTTTATAAAAATCATCGCACAGGCTCTCATCAAACGGATACAGCGCGAACTTATCGTAACCGACGCCGGCATTTTTGAGATGCTTTACAAAATTTTTCAGCCATTGTGAAAAAACAGCCTTCCAATCCGGAGTCATCCATTTGACGTTCCCGAATCGGCCGTGGTCTTTCTTACTGTTATTGAAGTCCAGGCAAAGCAGGTATGTCCCGGCGTAATTATGATACCGAAGAGCTTTATCTAAATTTGCGAAATTCGGTTTTCTGACAACGCCGGGCCGGTCCGATGAAAATCGAAGAAAAGGCAGGTCCTGCGGGGGAACAGTATAAACGTTAATATGATGATTACGAAGGTCTTCAGCCATCTCGGCCGCGGAAGCAACTTTATAATACGACCAGTTGCAGGAATTAAGGGCAACGTTCTCAGGAAATTTATGCTTTTGGACCTCTATGGTAACGGGAATAGTTTCTGTCGGCAGATTTTCCCCATTTGCGGTTTTTGTCAAAATGCCGACTCGGCCTTTATAGCTGCCGGCCGTCAACGTCGGATTAAATATCGTCAACCATATTTGTGTCAGTTCGCCCGGCTGCAAATTAAAGGGACGCTCCGCCTGTAAAACAAGGGCATCGGCTATTGAGCCGACCGTACTGCCTTTAACGTATATCGCTCTTCTCACTGTGAACGTTTTGTTACTGTCGATTTTCTCGCCGGCAGAGCTAAGCAACGGCGAGATAGAAACGGCCATCGTCATCACTTCATCAGAGCAGTTAATAATGTTAAATGCGGCCGACTCGTATTCATTTTGCCACATTTGAATGTTTATGTCCTTGGCATTTTCGCCAAGGAACATCTCTTTTTCAAATACAATCTCCATCGGATTTGCCGAGAGGCACACGAATAGCTTTTCATACACCGCCTTGTATATTCCGGCCCGGGTTTTGCCTACCTGCTCCTTTATAGCAAGCAGTTTTGTAGGTGTATCTGCTTTTTGGGCCTGTCTTTCAAGTTCAGAAAATATTTTCTCATTGAATTGGCCGGATAGCTTCGACGGGTTCGTTTTGGTACTTTCCAGTGCCGCGGCAGCGTTTTCACGCAACTGCAGGTAATCGTAAATTCTTTTTAGTAGCTCTTCAGAACTCGTGAATACTTCGAGGTCATTTCGAAGTTTAACATTTTTTACTGCCGAAAGTGAATCGCCGAGTACCTCTACTTCGTCAAGGAATACATAACGCCATTTTGGCCGTATTACCAGCTTGACGTATCGTCCCGGGGCGTTTATGTTTCCGACGTTCATCGTACGGGAGACTCCACGGTAGCCGCGTGCCCGGACGTTTTCCAAATCTTTACTACTCACCAGTCCGGCAAATCGAAACTCCCGGCCGTTATCACTCAATAACACAGCGGCAAATTCAGGAAACTCTACGTCTGCGAAGCCTCCCCCAATGGTGTGGATACGGACTTCATAAATAGCGGACTTCTTACCGAGGTCTATCACGATTTCCACAGCCGGTTCGGCTTTCTGCCAGCCTACTGTGCTTTTGTTCGTCCATTGACTGCCGGATGTTCTACCGTCGGTGAGTTGAACTACATCGGACCTGTCGGTGCACAAATGATAATTAGGTTTCGGCGAGAGTGTGTAACTTTTGCGTAGTGCCAGATTTTCCCTGGCCCCGCCCGTCGAAGACGGGACGGGGCTGGCACTAACCAAGGCGCAGTGACACAACAATAAAAGTAATATAAAGAATCGTTTGAACATTATTGAAAATACTTGGAACCTCACGTAAAACGTGGGGCTAAATATTTGAAATGAATAATGAATGCTGAACAGGGAATTTCGACCCGCCAACGGCGGGTATCGATCGGAACCCAGCGTTGCTGGGTCGAAGTGAACTATTTTCTTTCATCATTCCTTGTTCGATATTCGATATTCATTTTTATGTTTTCGATACCAGTCTATTGTCATTTTAAGGCCTTCATCGAAGGGGGTTTTGGCCTCAAAGCCGAAGTATTTTTTGGCTTTTGAGACATCCAGCCGCCGCCTCGGCTGACCATCCGGCTTGGAGCTGTCCCAGCGGATTTCACCGGTAAAGCCCGTAAGCTCGACAATCTTTTCAGCAAGCTCTTTTATCGTTATTTCAAATCCGGCACCGATATTGACCGGCTCAGGGCCGTTGTAATGTTCCGTCGCCAAAAGAATTCCCTCAGCAGCATCGGCGACATAAATAAACTCACGCGAAGCACTCCCTGTCCCCCAGCAGTCAATATAATCCGCGCCACTATCAATGGCATCAACACATTTCTTTATCAACGCGGGAATCACATGACTGCTGGCGGGGTTAAAATTATCGCCGGGCCCGTAAAGATTTACCGGCAGCAGAAATATCGAATTAAAACCATATTCGGCCCGGTAAGATTGCGATTGAACAAGCAGCATTTTCTTGGCCAGTCCGTATGGTGCATTAGTCTCCTCCGGATACCCGTTCCAAATATTTTCTTCCTTAAACGGCACCGGCGTAAATTTCGGATATGCACAAACCGTACCAATCGCAACAAACTTCTCAATGTTTCGTAGTCTGCCCTGCTCGATGAGCTGAACACCCATCATTAAGTTCTTATAGAAAAACTCGCCCGGATGTTCGCGATTGGCGCCGATGCCGCCCACAACCGCAGCCAAGTGAATGACAATATCCGGCTTCATATCGTCGTACATCCGACTTATGTCATTTATGCTGACCAGGTCATATTCTTCTATCTTCGGCACAAGGATATTTTTACAGCCCCGTTTTTTCAGCCTTTCAGTAACGTAACCCCCTAAGAAACCGGCCCCGCCGGTAACAACAACTCGTCTGTTCTCAAAAAAAGTGCTCATTGTTTTGTTTTCTGATGGTCTTCAATGATTTTCTCGTTCTCGGCGATTTCCATATCGGCATCGGTCATCAATCTCGCAAGCTCCTTAAAGGTTACTTTCGGCTCCCACTTGAGAACCTTTTTTGCCTTGCTCGCATCGCCCTGCAGGTAGTCAACTTCGCTCGGTCTAAAATACCGCTGGTCGATTTCGACGTACTTTTGCCAATCCAGTTCAAGATAGCCAAAGACCTCGTCCACAAATTCCCTGACCGAATGGCTTTCGCCCGTGGCCACAACATAGTCGTCCGGTTTGTCCTGCTGGAGCATAAGCCAGTTTGCTTCGACATAATCGCCGGCGAAACCCCAGTCTCGTTTTGCCTCCAGATTGCCCAAAAAGAGTTTGTCCTGCAGGCCCAATTTAATTCTCGTCGCCGCTCGTGTAATTTTTCGAGTAACAAATGTCTCGCCTCGCCTCGGCGATTCGTGATTAAACAAAATCCCGTTACAGGCAAATAAACCGTAAGCCTCTCGATAGTTTATTGTCTGCCAAAAGCTGTACACCTTCGCACAACCATACGGACTTCGCGGATAAAACGGCGTCTTTTCTGTTTGCGGTGCTTCGACGACCTTGCCGTACATCTCGCTGCTGGAGGCCTGATAAAACTTGGCCGGCTTATCGCTGGAACGGATTGCCTCAAGGAGCCGAAGTGTCCCAAGAGCATCCACATCAGCCGTGTAGATAGGCATATCAAAACTTACCCGAACATGGCTTTGTGCGCCTAAGTTATAGACCTCGTCCGGCTGAATCTCGTTAATAATTGTTGAGAGGTTATTACCATCGGTCAAATCCCCATAAACCAACCTAAGTCGTGGATGTTCGTGCGGGTCTTTATACAAATGGTCAATTCTGCCTGTATGAAACGACGAGCTTCGCCGCATGATACCCCAGAGCTGGTAACCTTTTTCCAGCAGCAGCTCGGCAAGATAAGAGCCGTCCTGCCCGGTAATACCGGTAATCAATGCTTTTTTCATAATGTTCAGTCCTTTTTACGCTTTTCGTTATCAATAATTAGCTGCAACGTTTCGGTCAGGCTTGTCTTCGGTTCCCAGCCGATAGTTTTTTTGATTCGCTCCAGGTTTGGCACTCGCCGCATCATATCCTCAATAGGCCTTCCGTAAGCAACTTCATAGGGCACAAATTGCTTTTTGCTTTTACTGCCTGTCATTTTGATAATTCTATCAGCCAGGTCTTCAATGGCAATCTCTTCGCTCGAACCGATATTATATACTTTACCTGCTGCCTGCTCACGCTTCATCAGGCTGATAACCGCCTCTACGAGGTCGGCCACATAACAGAAGCATCGTGTTTGCTTGCCCGTCCCGTATATCAGGACCGGCTCATTTTTCAACGCCCTTTGAACGAATCGCGGCACAACCATGCCGTACTGACCTGTTTGCCTCGGCCCGATTGTATTAAAGAACCTGCCGATTACTACGCCCAATCCATACTGTTGATAGAAAGCCAGGCCCAGAAATTCGTCTATCGCCTTACTGCAGGCATACGACCACCGCGATAGACACGTGCTGCCGAGCACAATGTCGTCATCTTCACGAAATGGAACTGCCTCACTTTTGCCGTACACTTCGCTGCTTGAAGCAATCAGAATTTTTTTGCCGAATTTGTTGGCTATATCCAGCACTATTTCGGTGCCGCCGATATTGGTTTCTATCGTATGTACCGGGTCCTCGGCTATCAACCTGACACCAACAGCAGCAGCCAGATGAAAGACCGCTTCGCTCTGCTCAACCAGGGGTCCTATCAGCTCGGCGTTACGGATGTCACCTTCAACGAACTCAAAGCCGGTATGCTCTTTGAAACTTTCGATATTTTCCAAACTGCCGGTGCTGAGGTTGTCGATGACAAGCACCTTATTGCCATCTTTGAGCAGCCGCTCGGCCAGATGAGAGCCGATAAAACCTGCCCCGCCTGTAATCAATACTGTCATATCAAATCCACTTAAGAATTTTCTATTGTTATTTCTGCCTAATCTCCATTTTGCAGAACATTAAAGCAATAATCAATATCGTAGATCCGTTGTCTTTTGGCGGAATCTATTTGATTAGACTCCGTCCCCGTCGGCTGCGCATACGAACAAATACAGCCTGACTATCATACCCGATTTTTCTGTGGAAACCTTTTTCTTACGGTCATAGCCGCACCAATTGTATTGATGCTCACCTCTGATTGGCATGGATTGACCGGCAGTATTCTTACACCATAAGTATCCTTAATTTTCCA
>CAZLIO010000054.1:0-12226 GCA_964559025.1 uncultured Pirellulales bacterium
CGAAGTCGCTCAAGCAGGTCTGTTCGGTCGAGCTTATTCCGCCAGTGCTGCTCGTCCTTAGCCGGTGTCTGGGGACGCTTTGGTGTTGTCACTTTGTCGTCGAATTTGAACCGGACCTCGCTGCTGTCCTTAAAGCCGATACGGCAGGCCCTGGCGTGCAGCACTTTGCCCGGCGTGAGCCATACGGATTTTGTATACAGATTCCAGCCAGTCCGGCCTCCGCCGTCGCCGCTGATGCTGTAAACGATCGAAGCACCGGCTGTAGGGCAGGCTATTGTAATGCGACGAGCAGCTTCACCCGGCGCTCCGGGCTGCCACTTCGGCGACCAGAAAACGGGTTCGGCCGTTTTTTGGTACCGGCCGCCCGGACGCTTCATTTCGTCAAATTCAGGTTCCGGAATCAGCCCCACATCGCCGGTTTCTCTCACCCATTCTTTATGCACTCTGCGCATTCGTTCGAGCACAGTTTTATACTCCGGATTGTCTGCAAGATTTTTGACCTCGTGCGGGTCGTTAAGCGTGTCATATAATTCTTCTACCGGTTTTGTTTTCTCGAAATATTGTTTCTGCGGGCCTTTTAGTTTGCCTTCGGCGTTGAGACGGCGCATTTCCTGCATTGTCGGCATCTGGTTCATATAATCGATATCCTGGCCCCGGGTCAAGTGCCACATATAGTTGCGAATATATTTGTAACGCTTGTCGCGCACGGCACGGATAAGGTCATACGCTTCATCCATCCGGTCCCTCGCAGCGAAAATATACTCACGTGCCCCGGCCTTTTGGCTGCCTAAAAACGCCCGGCCCTGGATATACTCCGGTATCTTTACGCCCGCCAAGGACAGCATAGTCGGCGCAAAATCGATAAAAGCTACAAGGTCATCGTTGACGGTACCGGGTTCGAGCACATCGGGATTGCCCGGCATTGCAAGTTTTCGCAGTTTCTTTGGCACGCGGATAACCAGCGGAACTCTAAGGCCCGAATCGTAAATCCATCGCTTGCCGCGAGGCAGTCCCCGCCCGTGGTCGCCCCAGAACCACACTATCGTATCATCAGCAAGGCCTTCGTCTTCGAGCTGTTTGAGGACATCGCCGACCTGCTTATCCATAAGGGTAATAACATCGTAATACTGCGCCCAGTCTCTGCGAACCGCCGGCGTATCGGGATAGTAAGGCGGCAAAACTGCTTTAGCCGGGTCGTGTCTCTCATCCGGCTTGAGACTCGCCAAACGCTTGAGCATACTATCGCTCCTGTCGCGAATCTTGCTCTCGTGCGAAATTGTGAAATTAAACACGGCAAAGAACGGCTGGCCCTCGGTGCGACCATGCCAGTTTGCCGTGCGTCCGTTCTGGTCCCAGGCGCTCGGCGGCGGGTCAAACTGGTAATCGGTTTTAGAATTATTCGTGCAATAATAACCTGCGGCCCTGAGGTATTCGCTAAAGCACTTTACGTATGCCGGCGGTACGCCCTTGCAGCGCATAGGGCAGGTGCCGATAGTGGTCGGGTACATCCCGGTGATAATACCGGAGCGTGTCGGGGCACAAACACCGGCGTGCGAATATACGTTGCTATAGCGCACACCCTGGGCTGCAAGTTTGTCGATATTGGGCGATACGGCGTAACTATCACCATAACAGCCCAGGTCGGGACTGATGTCCTCGCAACTGACCCAGAGAATGTTCGGCTGCGTTTTCGAGCTTCCTTCAGCGCTAACGGGAATCTGGGGTAAGAACATTGCGGCCACCGAGCCCGAGCTAATCTGCAGGAACCGGCGCCTGTTTATGTTGTTTTTGAAACTTGCCATAAATGTTACCTCCATACATCAGGGGTTTAAAACGGTTTTTTAATTATCAAGGCGTGGATTTAGATACTTGAATTCGAAGAAGAATCCGTCCGGTCTGCTCAGGCCGTAAAAAGCGGACAGGCCAAAATACTTCCGCACCTCATCGAACTCAGGCAAAAGACTGAAATCAAACAAATCAGAACCTGCCTGTGAGAGCACCAACTGCGGGAAGGGCGAGCCGGAACTTACTCCGAGGCCTATCTTGGTGCTCGAATCTGTGTCCTTGCTCTTGCTTGTTTCCTTCTTTAATTCGCACAGCTCGGACCAGAAGAATTCGCCGGAAGCCGCATCGTTCTGCAAACTGGCCAATCCCACAACCGAAGGAATAGCCGATTTGGCCTTATTAAACCACTCTTCAGTAATCACCGATACGGTTTCGGTGCTGTTCAATGCGCGAATGACCTGCTCAACAGCAGATTCATCTGAGAAAATCAGATGAGTGTCGGTAACGCTAAATGCAAATTTAGGCATTGTTGGAGTCTCTGGTGGGTTCCCGCCTTGCGGGGTCACTCTGGGGGGGATTTTCATCGGGCTATTTGGTCTCTTTGGAGAAGCCGGAAATATAGCCGACGGGTCAATTAAATATATTGTGTGGCCGAGAAGCTGCCGCCTCGCGGCAGGATTGTTCGCGGCTAATAATGTGCTGTGCAGAAGCGACAAAGATTTTTCAAGGGCGCTGCGGTTCTCTATCGCCACGGCAATAAGTGATTTCTTCTGCCTTGGCCCGCTAACATCAGATAGAGGCTCTCTTATGCTCTGGGCGACAATAATTTGCGAGCCGAGATGGTCAACAATATCAGCTTTTAGCTGCAGCGGCGGTTCGCCCTGCGGGCTCGGCGGCAAAAGCGGCATATACATCATCGCAGCAAGCTGTGGTGAAATACTATTAAGAATATTGCCGAGCTCATTATAGGCCTTTTTAATATTCAAATTCACAAATGATACCGAATATGCCGAGGGCTGAATAAATTGCGGCACCCTGAGAGTGGCCGTCTCTATATCGAGCATTGTGCAAATACCCTTTTTTTCACCCCTGACTTTCAGGAATGCTTTTCCAAAGGAGGCTTTACTATCCGCTGTTGACGTTCCAGGACCAATTGAACAACCGAAAGATGTAACATTATCAAGGCCCAGGCTGCTTATTGTTGTTTTTGTCTTGCCGGTAGCATCCTCGGCAATTATTATTTTGATGATTTGTTTTATATTAACGTAGAGGTCAATCTGTGTTTGAGCGGACAATTCAGCAGCTTTCATAGTGGCGGTATAGTCGGTGTCATCAGCGAGTGTCGCGCTATCGGCACCTTTGATGTGCGCGATAACGAATTTTAGAACATCCAGGTCCATAGAGCCTATCAGACAATCGTCGATAAAACAGTAGCTTAGAGCTGCAGAAGACCGGCGAATTATGGTTGTGATACTGACGCCGCGGTAGTCTTCGCTCTGCCGGTGGGCGCCGTCTTCGATGGCCTTTTCGACCGTCTTGTCCACCGCTTCTTTGATCTTGGCTATTGTCTGTCCCCACTGGGTTATAAGCAAAAGCGGCGGCTCATTGGCATCTTTATTTATCTGCTCGTTTAATACAAAAACGATGGCTACTCTGCCGTGGGGTAACGTATCTATATCAGCGATTACCCTGAGAAGCTCGTTATCGGGTTTCCGGATTTTTTCACGCCATTTGGTCTTAAAGTCATCGACAAAGGCCGCCATTGCCGGGTCTTTATAGAGTTTATAAAAGCTGGTTTTTTCAAACTGCGTTCGCAGACGGTCAAAATCGTCAAAATCCACCAGCAGGATTGTTTCAGGCGGAATAAGCTTTGCCGTGTCGGGCAGTTTTTGGGCCCAGACAGAGTTTGATGAGCACAAAAACATAAGAGCATAAGAGCACAAAAGCATAAGAGCAAAGGGGGGCTTATGAGTAGTTGTGGCAGCATGCTTCATTCGAGCACCTTTCGCGAATTTGGCTGTTAGTATTATTGAGCTTTGCGTTACGCCTGTTAGTCCTAAGGACTCCGCCGCAAGGCGTCCCTTACGGGACTTACGGAGAAGCGTATGTATCCATATTAATGGAATAAAGGGTGGCACCCTCAAACTTGTTTGGGGGTGTTCTTGCCTGTCAAGCCTGCCTCTCTCGCCTCGGCGAAGGCCGAGGCCGGAGCCGGGTTTGTAAATTTTTTGTTTCATTTGTTTTGCAAAGTCCAATAGTATCAATGGTCGGCTGCGAACTGATACCTAAGTATTATACCCATTGTCATTAAATGTTGCGCTTTACATAAAGAGCAACGAGCCATCCCCAAGCTGCGCTTGAGGCTGCCACCCGTCGATTGCTTGCGGTTGATGTCTAAGTATTATTCACTCCTGCCCGCCGTGTCAGGGCCATTCGCCGCGTTGTGTCGCAACGGGCGTCGCGACAGGCTTTCGAGGAATTTCGGCCTGGCTTTGTTGCGTCTTCTGTCCGGCTGGATGTATTTATAACCGGTGTTCGGATTATCCTTGTCATAGGCAAAAGCGTCCCGGTTTTCTACGAAATGTTTAACGTAGCTGACCGGTATGGCAAAGCCGAGTCCGCCGTAAAATATATATCCCATATTGGTAACACCGATGACCTCGCCGGCCAGGTTAAACAGTGGGCCGCCGGAATTGCCCGGATTGATATCGGCGTTAGTCTGGATATAGATAAGCCCCTCAAAAGCCCTGTTCTTCGTGCTGATGAGGCCATTAGTGATAGTTCGCTCCAGGCCGAGCGGATTGCCGATAGTAAAGACCTCTTCGCCTACTTTGTTGCGGCCGATATCGCCGAGGTAAACGAATTTGACCTTTGTGTCACCGAGGTCTTCGACCTTCAGCAGTGCCAGGTCAACAAAAGGATTAATGGCCTCGATTTTGACCTTTTTGAATCTCTTTTTCTCAAAGCCATTCTTTGCTTTTTGGAACACAGTAATTTCGATTCTCGTTTCTTTTTCTATTACGTGATAGTTGGTTATCAGGAACCCATCTTCGTTGATAAAAAAACCCGAGCCCGTCCCCGCAGGGCTTGAGATTTTGACAACCGCTTCAGAGACTGCGTTCACGCATTTTTCGATAGTTGTCTTTTTCAGATTGGCGATTTTGTATAATTGACCGACTGGGCCTATGGCAAACTTCAATTTACCCGCTTCTACCTGTGAAACATTTATGTCATTGACGTCCTCAACATCGAGAGCCCCGGTGTATTTGTACTCGAGTATCTTTTCCTTCGGAATAGTCAGGACCGTTATGCCGATATCAACGTACAATTGGGTTTGCTTTTCGGCGAGTATTTCGCCGGTTATGGTCTGGCCTTCTTTGAGGACAATTATATCCGCCCAACAAAGAGCACAAGAGCACAAGAGCACAAGAGCACAAAGGCACGTATGATTTATGCGATTGTGATTTGTACATTTACGAGTTATGCTCTCAAACATTTATCGCTCCCGAATTGAACATTTTGTAACTAACAGCACAAAATATCAACTAAAACCATTGTAAGTGTTCTCCGATTTTGACGCAAACAGAAAATAGGGTGGGGCGGTTGACAATAAACACCCTTAAAAACCATCAAATGAAAAATAACTTGACTAAAGGCGATGAAAAAGTTATAATAAACTCACAAAAAACGTTATTCGGGGGGCTGGAAAAACCGAAAAAATTATCGGTACCTGATGTAAACCAGCAATATTTGAGGAAAACACTTATGAAGAAATTATTTTCGAGCAAATTAGCATTGGCTGTTTTAGGGTTATCAATAGCACATTGCCAGATGTTGGCCGCAAGGGCCCAAACAACAGCCGGTAAAGCCGGAGAAACAAACCGTCAGCGACAGTCCGTAACTAAACCATCCGCTGAGCCGCCAACTATCGTTGTTGCGATAACAGGTAATTATGTCATTACAAGGCAGGAGCTTGAGAAAAGACTAATGACAGAGCTTTACCCTCGTGGCTATGATAATTACAACGAGCAAGCTGAACCGGCTGATGCCGGAACGGTGCTTATGAAAATGATAGCGGAAAAAGCTATGGTTACCGAGGCCCGCAAACTTGGGTTTCTCAAAGATGAATCGCTCGCGGAACAGATTAAACAATTCAAAGACAAACGGCTTGCAAACTTGTTGTTACAAAAACAGCTGCAGCCCAAATTAACAGTAACAGAGTCCGAAATTCAACAGAAGATGAAAGCCGACCCCAAACTCGACCGGGCCAGGGCGGAAGCGATGCTTAAAAACGCAAAAGGCCGCATGCTTTTTTACCAGTATTACAAACAAATCTGCCAAAAGTTCCATATGACAAAAAAAAGCGAGAATTACCTCAAAGCGGCTCAAATCCACCAAAGATTGCTAACTCAACCGAAGAAACCGCGCAAAGTTCCTTTTATCCGCATCTATCAGGTAAAAGAGGAGCTGAGCCCGGAAGAGAAAAACATTGTTCTGGCAACGTTCGACAATGGAAAGATAACATTGAAGGACTGGTTCGATGCTTTGTGTAATAGCGCCCCGCCGAGCCGCCCGAAAGACCTTAATACTCCCAAGGGGGTTGACCGGTTGTTAGAGATGACTTTGAGGATGCCGCTTCTTATATCCGAGGCCATGTCACTCGGGCTTGATAATGATAAAAATCTATTAAAGCAGGTCAGAGAATACGAAGACACCAGGCTCCTGTCTAAAGTCAGGTCTGAAAAGTACAAGGAGATTAAAGAGCCAACGAATGATGAGATAATGATTTACTTCGGCAAGAATCAAGAAGCATTCAGAACAGACAGGACGCTCAAGATTGACCTCATCTGGTGTCAGGACCTTAAAACAACCCGGCAGGCAAAGGCTGAATTAGACGGCGGTGAGGATTTCGAGCCGGTCAAACAGAAATATTCTTTGAATAAGAAAACCAAGCCGTTCAATACTTATCCCAGCGGCGAAGGATTGTTCTGGGAGGATTTATGGAAAGGCGACCCCAACGATATATTAGGGCCGGTAAAAGGTTTTTACCAGCGCAGCATCAAGTGGCGAATCGTCAAAATCTTGGAAAAGAACCCCGGTCAGTTAAAAGGATATTCCGATAATATGGGACAGCGCGCCAAAGAGAGGATAGTAAGCGAACAGAGAGATGCCATCCTGGCCAAATACGGCGACGAGCTGCTGAAGAAATATCCATACAAAATCTATACCGAGAAAATAAAAGATATTGACCCGCTGGATATCCCCTAAGGAAAAATTAGCTCGCTCCTCGGTTTTCAGTGAAAATCGAGGAGCGAGCATCCACTATCGAGCAGCATTCATCCTTTGAATAAAAAGACAAGTGCCAAAGCGCATACGAGCATAACCAGAGCCGGTACTGAGAAAACAGTACGCCATTGGAACTTGCCCTCGACCCGGTATTTGTCCATCACAATGCCTGCAAGCTGCGTTCCCAGGAATAGCCCGATGCCGCTTTGCGCCGTGATGACCAGGGCCTGCACAGAGGCGCCCGTTCCTTTCGGCGCCACGGCGGCTCCAAACATTTGGCCGGCAATGATGAAGAATACATATGCCAAGCCGTGAAACGACTGCGAAACGACAATTAACCACCGCGGTTTTGGAGCCACATAGAATATATACAATATCAGCCAGGAAGCAGCGCCCATGGTCAACGTCCATTTGTAGCCTGCCCCTGTGATGAATCGCCCGAGCAGGAACAACGTAGCGACGGCCTGCACCGCCTGTGCGATCGCCATCGACGCAGGCACATTCTTGGGTGCAATCCCGTTATCTTGCATGAATTGCGCCGTGCCCAGAAAGTAGAACTGCATCATGCCGGCAGCGACTAATGAAATGATAATAAAGACCAAGAAATTCGAGTTACCGAGCATGTTGAAGGCCTTGAGTATGGGGATTTCTCCGGTTTTTGCCGGCGGGGTATCAGGCATAAGGAAACAGGTCACCGCCATGACTATCGAAAGTGCCGCAGCCAATACCAGACAGTCGCGTCCCTCTTCGCCCGTCTTGAAGATCCATCTCCAGCCGGTCAGGAAATAGCCCGCAAGCGCCCAGGCGATGGGCGCCCACATGAAGATATATGTTGATTTTCCTAAATCGATGTTATTGGCATTCAAATGATGAAACATCAATGCGTTCACTAACGGTATGGTCGCCGCGTAACAGAGTGAATAGAGAAGTATCACAATAAACAGGGACTTAAAGTCTTTCTTCCAGGCCGCGATCAACAGCAGGAAGGTCCCGATCAGATGGGCCACCGCAAGAATGATTTCGGTGTTTACCCACTGATCTGCAAGCTGTCCAGCCACCAACGGCATGACAATGCAGGCCATCGGCAGCGCTGCATATACCCAGCCGGTCTGCTTGCCGCTGAACTTGAGCGGCCCCAGCAGCCGGGCCGCCAGCACCGGGTACCATGCACCCCAAACGGCGAACTCTAAAAACATCAAAATGCTCAGGGCGAAGTACAGTTTCCATTCCATTTTGTTCTCCTTAGTTTATTTGTCCTTTATGCGTTATATTCCAACAGCCTTTCAGCCGCCAGCTTAATATCTCCGAACCGGTCGTCGCCGGCTTCGCGTTCGATTGCCAGAACACCTTCAAAGCCGATTTCTTCGAGCACACTTAAAAAAGCATCCGTTCCAACTTCACCATCACCCCAGGGGACCTCCGCACCCCAGGTCCCCGGCTGGGTAGTTCGAGTCGCATCCTTAATATGAATGTGTTTTATCCACGGCGCCAGCACCCGCACCGCTTCGATTGGATTGCCCTTGTCGTAAAGAATCATATTCGCAGGGTCAAAATTGACTCCAATCGCCGGATGATTCAATTCCTCCATAAAATGCTTCAGCTCCTCGGCCGTCTCCTGGCCTGTCTCCAGCAGCAGCATAATATCCTTTCGGCCGGCGGCATCAGCCAAAAAGCTGATACGGTCGTAAAATTTCTTAATGTATGCAGGGTCACTTTCATCGATAAAACCGGCGTGCAGCGAGAGGTATTTGACACCGAGCTTGACCGTTACCTCAACGGCGCCAAGAAACAGCTCTCGATTCTGCTCCCAGTATTCATCCGGCCCAATTCCGCCGGTTACTTTTATGCTATCCAGTGTAGAATAATCTTCCTGTGGAAAGTCTATCATTGTACAGCTTATCGTCCAGTTTTGCTTCTGCACGGCTGCAAGGTAATCGTCTCCCTTGTCTTCCACCGCGGCCCTGACTCCCAGGTGCACGTGTTCAATTCCTATTTTATCCATCGCATCTGCCACGCCGGCGACGTCTGTTTGCAGCGACCAGCTGCAAATCCCTATCGGCCAATCCTTACATTTCATTGTGCTATTCTCCAATTCAAATCTTTTTCTTCTTTATTTACATAGTTCTTGTTGCGGAAACAGTATTTGTCATTCCCGCGAAAGCGGGAATCCAGTTTTTCTCTGTGGACCCCTGCTTTCGCAGGGGTGACATAGTCAGTTTTTGTTTTCCTCAACAGATACTAACTAATCGTAACTTTTTCCATCTTCTTCGCGGATTCCTTCTCCGCCGCCACGATTCTAACCGAATCCCGTGACTGCTCCAGAGTTGTTATTTCCTCGACCTTTTCTCCTCTTACGGCTTTGGCAAAATGGGCTATCTCCAGGAACCAGCCGTCCCCTTCCTGCACTTCGGGAGTGAAAGCCTCACCTTCAGCCGGACAAACCCTAAACGCCGGCTCACGCGTCAAATCATAGACAAGCGTTGCTTTTTCCAGCACAATATTAAAGCTCATCTCGAAGCCAAACGTCGGCATCATCGCCCAGCCGCCTTCTGCGGTTACCACCTTATCATCGTCATAGAGATACTGTGTCACTATATGCAGCAGACCTCCGCCAGGGCCTTTTGCTCCGAAACTGCAAACCGCCCGCGGCACACCAAAAAGATACTGAACAAAGTCCGTGTCGTGGATGTGCAGGTCTAAGGCCATTCCTCCGCTGCGTTTTTCGTCCAAAAACCAGTTGTCTATGCTCCAGGTTGGTGCCGCTCCCAGGCGTTGAAACGTCGCTGCAATGACCCTGCCGTACTCTCCGCTGTCAACTATCTGCTTTGCCTTGGCGTATTCGGGCCAAAACCGTACGCAGTGTCCGATTTGCAGCACCTTTCCGCTGCGTCCGGCCTCTGCAATCATCCGCTCACAGTCTTCGACGTTTAGTGCCATCGGCTTCTCGCAAAAAACATTGACTCCCGATGCCAATGCTTTTATCGAAAAGTCCGCGTGCAGAGACGTCGGCAGTGTAATCGAAACGGCATCCAGCTCGGCACTTTTGAGCATTTCCTCAAAATCCGTGTACAACTGTAAGCTGCTGAAATCAATCGCCTGTTCCGTATCTCCGATGTTCCCCACCGCTCTTTTCGTATCTTCCACTATGTTCGGATTTACGTCGCAAACTGCCACAACTTCAGCACCTTTCAGGGCCTTCCAGCACTTGTAGTGCGTTTGCCCCATAAACCCAAATCCTGTTATGCCCACTCTTAGCATACTCGTAATCCTCCAATTGTTCGACTATTAACCAATCCTTTATTCGCTCTGCAATAACAGCGACTCGCCCGTATATTTCACTGGTTCAGAATTTTATCAGAAACAGTCACGTACTCAAGCATATTTCTCTAAATTTGTGAAGTATAAATTCCACTTAATTCGGCCTCTTGCGCAGCAAATGATTGATATTTTGGATACGGGCCTTGAAAGGGGGATGTGAGGAAAAATAACTGCCGAGGTCGAACTGGCCGGCAGGCTTGCTCATCGTGGCCAAACGCGAAAGTAACTGCACACTGGCGCCGGCGTCATAACCGGCGACGGCAACCAGACGCACTCCCAGCTTGTCGGCTTCGGACTCCAGGTCCTGGGAATAGGCACTTTCAAGGAATTGCACACCTACCTTTCGCAGCCAGCCGGAAAGAACGCCGCGAATGGGTGCAGCCCTGGATGCAGTAGCAATGGCTGAATTGCTGATGATACGGGCCATTGAATGGCCCCGGATGACGTGGCCCATCTCATGTCCGAGGATGAACGCAACCTCGTTCTGGTTCCACCGGCATAGCTCCATCAGCGAGCGGGTGACAAAGATGAACCCGCCCGGCAGAGCGAACGCATTCGGCTCGGCGCCCTTAAGGATTTCAAAACTGAATTTACGGGACTTATTGGCAACGCAGGCAGCCAGACGACGGCCAACTTCGTTCAGTATTTGTTCGGCTTGCGGTTCCAGGTCAAGTTCCAGCTGACGCCTGATTTCGCGTGCAAGGTCCTGACCAACCTCGTGTTCGACTTTTATAGCATCAGCCTCACTGCCGACTATTGATTGCCAGAACCACTTGGCCTTGCGAACTTTTGGCCCGACCTTTTTGCCCAAATTGTAGAACAAACCACTCACCTTCTCAGGTCTCCTTAATCAGTCACCCCTGCCGGATTCAGACTCAGGATAAATGAGAGTGTTGGGACTCGAACCCAAGACCTACGGCTTAAAAGGCCGTTGCTCTACCAGCTGAGCTACACTCCCAACTCATAAGCTTTGACTACATAGCACTTTCGGTTTTCCTTGTCAATAAAAATGATTGATGTATCCGGAAATAACCTGGCCAACGTCAATAACACCGCTTAACTGTTGCTTGATATTAAAGCCCCCCTTAGGAGGGCTTTTTTGTTGCATCGGCTCATCCAAAAAGGTATGATAATTATATGGTAACAACAAAAGAAAAAGCGTTGACGATAGCTTCTAAGACCCGCAGAGTTCTCGAGGAAATTTATGGTGAACGTCTCCGCGGCGTTTATTTATATGGTTCGGCTGCACGTGACCAATTAACACCCGATAGTGATATCGATATTGCCATTGTTCTGGATGAGATAAAAAGTCGTTTTGAAGAGCATGAACGCACGAGCCAATTAGGTTCCGAGATCAGCCTCGAACATAACACGGTTGTTCTTTTCTTTTTTGCAGAGGAAAGTGACCTCGAGACCGGCCGCTTCGTTATTCACAGGGCTATCAAGAGAGAAGGAATTAGAGCTTGACAGAAGAAGCACAGCTACATTTTGCCAGAGCAGCCGAATGCATGGTTTAACTGTTTCTTGATTTTAAAGCCCTGTCTCCTGCCCTGAGCTAAGTCGAAGGGTCGGACAGGGCTTTTTTAATGCGCCGTCGAATGTCATCTTGAGCGAAGCGCAGCGAAGTCGAAAGATCTGGCCAACGATTTCAGACTTCTGTCTTCCGACTTCTTTTGCCAGGAGATACGAGATACGCAGCCGAAGGCCAGTTCGGGGCTTTTTTGCTGGAGGGTAAATTCTTATAGTCGAGCTAAGAGAATTTTAGTTTATTCGCCAACCGCTGCGATTAGCGCTTCTTTCCCTGGCCGTCCGGCAGCAGCTCCAGCACCGAGAACAC
>CAZLIO010000055.1:0-12201 GCA_964559025.1 uncultured Pirellulales bacterium
GTCATCAGCCAGGTCGCGAATCCGGGCACTCCTATTCTCTACGGCGGCTCGCCGGCCATATTTGATATCCGCCACGAAACCACGCCCATGGGCGCTATCGAAACCATGATGATAGACTGTGCCTATAATGAAATCGGCAAGTATCTCCACCTGCCCACCCAGGCATACATCTCTTTGAGCGACTCAAAACAGCTTGACACCCAGGCAGGTCTGGAAAGTGGGATCGGTGCTGCATTGGCTGCGCTATCGGGAATTAACAATATTTCCGGCCCCGGTATGCTCGATTTTGAAAGCTGTCTGTCTCTTGAAAAACTCGTTGTGGACAACGAAATCTGCGGTATGGCCTTTCGATTGATTGCCGGAATTGAGCCGAGAGAGGACTTCCCGGCACTGGGAATATTTCAGGAATTGCTGCAGGAAAGACATCTGCTTATCTCCGAGCATACTCGACGCTACCTCGAGAAGGAACACTTTTTTCCGGGCCCCGTCATAGACCGTGCCCGCAGGTCACGATGGGAACAAGAAGGCGCTTTAACGCTCGAGCAGCGGGCGCATCGTGAAGTGGAAAAATTACTGGAAAGTTATGAACCATCAGACCTGCCGGAAGATATTAAAAAGGATTTAGTAAAACTAATGAGTGAGGAAGCTCGCCGCCACGGGCAGGATAATTTGCCGCATCTGCCGTAAGGGATATGCCGTAAGGCATCCTGTGGACTGCGTATGCCCCAATGAGCTGATTGGTGCCGTTATGCACTTTGCCGCCAACAGTGCTATGAAACCGACTGTTTAGCACTACGTTCTAAAAACCTTTACTTTAACCAATGAATATCTGCTTTGGTATAATTCTGTGGTATCCACTCGCGATGCCATTTTAAGTCCCACAAATTATATAGCGGTATTTTCCGAACCGAACCGTCCAAAAAACAGCCGTTTATCGCTCCGCCGTGCCGGTCGATGCAGAACCGCCATATTTGACGGCCGCCTGCATCTACCGGGATGTCGGAAAAAAAGATCAAGGGCCCTGGGGGAATGGGGTCTGTATGCAGTGGCAGTGCATGTACAAAAGCACTGTCTGCAAAGACCGGAGCATCATGAGCACCTTTCACAGAGAATCTGACCCAGAACCTTTCATCCGGGGAAGACATCTGCGATTGGGAAGCCCACTGCTGGACCCACCTATTATGTCCATAGCTGCCCCAATATCCTCTTTCTCTTCCTCCCCACTCTGTTTGCTCACCTTTGCGGCCCCATATCGTATCAACACTACCGCGAGCTTCCGTAGCATCAGTGTCTTGACAAGGCCTTGTCGCTGCTGGACAGGTGCGAATTTTATCTATATCTTCATAATATGGGCGTAACACTTCCATCCATTCTCCCGTTCTATCGGGGATAATCCATACTTTGTCCTCATATTCCGTGGCATACATCATCGCAGAACTTGCCCATTGGTGGAGATTTGACTGACAGACAGCTCCCCTTGCCTGCTTTTTTGCTCGTTGCAGGGCCGGCATTAATATAGCTATCAATAACGCGATGATAGCGATTACTACCAAAAGCTCTATTAACGTGAACCCTCTTCGTTCGCTCATAATGGCGCCGCAATTTCCTTACAGGTATAGTCCCAGAATAACAACCTTCTGAGGCTTTTTCTTTGTCTTCGTTTTACTTTTCCCGCTGCGTCGTGGGACTTCGCCGCGGCGAGCTCCATCCCGGTCCACGCACAACGCGACCAGGTTTAGCACCGGTATGTTCGCCATCTTTGAGCACCTGCGTGCCGTTCACAAAAACATGGAGCATACCTGTCGAATACTGGTGGGGTTTTTCAAACGTCGCATGGTCAATAATTGTGTCAGGTTCGAAAATGACAATGTCTGCATAATATCCTTTTTTAAGTCTTCCCCGCCGGTCAAGTTTGAGATTATCCGCCGGAAGCCGAGTCAGACGCCTGATTGCCTCAGCCAGTGTAATGACCTTTTCCCGGCGAACGTATTTGCCAAGAAGCCTAGCAAAGCTCCCGTACGCACGGGGATGTGGATTTGATTTTAAGAAAACTCCCTCAGGGGCAAGAGAGCCTGCATCCGAACAAAAGCTGACCCAGGGTAGCTTAATCTGCTTTTTCACATTTTCTTCCGACATCAAAAAGTAAACTGTCTCAACGCGGCTGTTGTCTTCAATAACAAGGTCTATTGCGGTTGCCGCCGGTGATTTTCCCCTCATTCGGGCGATTTCTGCAAGAGTTTTGCCGGTAAGATGTTTAAGCCCTTCGTTTTTGAATCCTACCAAAAGAACATTTTCCGGCGTACCTGCTAAAAGATATAAATTTTCCCATTCCTTTGTAGGCGTAGTCATCTCCCTTAAAACCCGCCGCCTGATTTTCGGGTCTTTGAGCCGTGCCACCCATGCCTGATGTCCACCGGCCTGGACCCAGGGAGGCATTGCGGCATCGAGACCTGTTGCACCCGCTGTATAGTTATACATATCCGCCGTAATTCTAAGACCTTCAGCGCGTGCCTTTTCAATCCTTTCAATCATAGCATCGAGTTTATGCCAATTGGACTTGCCTGCAGCTTTCAGGTGATACAGCTCAGCGGCAACATTTGCCTTACGCGCAGTTGTAATCAATTCATCCAACGCCTCAAGCAGGTGGTTACCCTCGCTGCGGATGTGTGAAATATACATTCCACCATATTGGCCCGCGACCTCTGCAAGAGCTGTCAGCTCATCAGTATCAGCATAAAAGCCGGGAGCATAAATCAGCGCCGAACTTACACCCACCGCCCCTTCCTGCATCGCCCGGCCTGCTAATTTACGCATCTGCTCAAGCTCTTTAGAGGTTGGTGGACGGTCTTCATATCCGACAGCATAAACACGAAGAGTCGTTGCGCCCACAAAAGAGGCAATGTTGGTCGATACCCCTTTTCTTTCAAGATATTCGAGAAATTCTCCAAGCGTAGTCCATTCTATGCTGAACTTGATGTCACCCTGAGATTCCCTCATATCCCGCTTCATCTCTTCGTTAAGGGGCCCCATTGACCATCCTTCACCCATAACTTCCAGAGTTACTCCCTGTCGAATATCGCTTTGCGAGCTACCATCTTCTATAAGAGATTCATTCGCCCAGCTTAACATATTGATAAAACCCGGAGCAACGGCAAGACCTTGTGCATCGATTACCTCGCCCGCATCCAGCCGGAGCTGCCCGATAGCTGCGATTTAGATATCGAGCAGCTCGAATTGTCTGTCGAGTACGGTTCGGCTTTTGAAGCCAAGCCACCGGTCCAACATGGTTGCATAGACCCGGCGGAAGTCGATGGCAAATTTCAGGGCGCCGTTGTCCATATCAGTGAGACTGGGATGTGCTCCGAGGAGACCACCTTTGAGCTTACCGCCGGCTAAGAATATCGGAGCAGCAGCGCCGTGTCCGGTACCGCGGCGTCCATTTTCTTTAACGGTCCGGCCAAATTCCGAGAAGGTCATAAGCAGGACCCGATGCAACAGCTTATCTCGCTTCAGATGGTGAATAAAGGCCGCCACCGACTCAGACAAATGGTGCAGCAGGGCGCAATGGTTGCCTAATTGATTAGCGTGGTTGTCAAAGCCGCCGATTCCGCCACCGCCGAGCTCCGTGAAGAATATCCTGATACCAATATCGGCCCGAATTAGCTGGGCAACCGTACGAAGACTTCCGGCAAGCTGGAACGACGGATATTCGAATGTGTCGGCTGCTGTTTTGGTCACGGCCTCGATTCGCCGGCTGTTGGTGTAGGAATTCAACGTGCACTGCTGCAGGAAATGCGTCAGTGGATTGTCCTGTTCAGCACGGGGAAGTTCGGCTGCACGTTTCCATTGAGATTGGCGCTTTAGACGGCCGGGCATTTCTTGGATTACGAGGTCTCCATATGACCGGACAGAAGGAACGACCACCCGCTCCGCGTTCAGGCCAAAAGGCTGGGCAATCGGCCCGACAAATACGGCAGGTGCGTTTGTACTATCGGGGTCCCAGATACTATCGACCGCCCGGCCCAGCCAGCCTGTCTGGCGACCGGGCTGGTCGGGATCGGCGGTATGCCATATCCGCATTGCCCTCTCATGAGAGCGGTCTGAATTCGGGTAGCCCACGCCCTGGATGATACTGAGGTGTCCCTGCTCGTACAGACGCATAAATGCTCCCATCCGTGGATGGAAGCCCACCATCGAGTCAATCTTGTGCAAGTCTTTGGTCGGCAGACGCAGCGTCGTGCGGTTTCGGGCGTATTCATCATCCCCGTACGGAACGACCGTATTCAGACCGTCGTTCCCGCCGGAGAGTTGAACCACTACGAGAACTGTGTCGCGGTCATCACGCCGGGGCGCGGCAGCCATCAGTGAACGAACCAGGAAATTTGGTGCAGCGGGGGTGAACGATAACAGAGTCGAGGCCCCTAAAGTAGCTTTCAGAAAATTACGTCGTGTATAGGACATTGTGTTTTCTCCCAAATTTAAGCCAGGTGAAACTCAGGAAGCGTGACTACCAGATGTGCAAAACGACGCAACATCCCCTCTGGGTCATCACTGCCGATACCAGCCGGCGCTTGCGCCGTTTTCAGTACGGTTTCATAAACATCGGGATCGAGGTCACCCTGCAGGAACAAATCAAGCAGGAACCGCGTAGCGGATTTGAGCGTTGAGCACCCGTACTTTTTGGCGACGACCCACGGATTGAGTTTGTCGGCGTATGGCCCCGAGCCTTGCAGAAGTGCCAGGGCCAGATTGTGACGCCCCACCAATGTAGCGCTATTAATCCAGTGCCTTCCGCCGATCCAGCCTTTTACCGTGGGCGGGTGGTAAAGATTCTGACCGAGACCAGCCAGGTCCTGCCCAAGCTGCGTCGTGGAAACCACGCCTTCCAGAGCTTTTACGATGCCCAGGGCGAACTCTACCGGGCATTTAATCCGCCGGCGATATGCCGCCGTGGAAAAGAATAAGTTGGACCGGAGCATCGTCTCGGCGAGTTTTAGTATATCGTAGTCTTTCGCGAAGGATTCAACCAGCGGTGCAACCAGCATCGCGTCGGGTTCCTCGGTTTCGCAAATCAGCCAGCGGTACAGCTTACAGACCACCGTCCGCGCCGTGGCCGGCTGCTCGAGCACTATCCGTACAACATCGTCGCCCGCGAAGCTGCCGCTTTCACCGAGGATCTCCTTGATATTTCCATCGTGTTCGCGAGGGATATAGCGAAGCCGGCCCCTGAGCGCAAACCAGCCGGTAAAGGCCCTGGCAGCTTCCCGGACGTCCTTCTGGGTGTAATGCCCGTGGCTGAGTGTGAAAACTTCCATGAGCGGCCGGACGAAGCTCTCATTCGGCAGCGCTTTGCGGTTTGCATCGGCCCCTAAGCAGATGAGGACGGCTGGGTCGCGTGAAATGGCTTGAAGCATGTCCCGGAACGAATTCAGGGCCTGACTGCGAAGAAGCTGGACGTGCCGCAGCATCAGTCCAGGATTTTTGACCTTCAAACTGTTGGTGGCGAAATGGCTGTGCCAGAACAGTGTCATCTTTTCCAGTAACGGATGCGGGGTTTGAATAATCCGCCGCAGCCACCATGCCCGCAGGCCATCGATCGAGCCGGCAGCCGAGGCCTCATACCCGTCGTACGTACGGTTGAACACTGCCAAGTCAGCTTGCGGCCGCAGCAGCTTGTCAACGGCCCGCTGCGGCCCGTCAGAGAGCGCCTGCTGGAGCTGGTCCCAACCGGCGCCGAAAGCTGCGCGCCGGAACAAGTGCCCGGCTTGAGCAAGATTCCAGGGCCGCTGAGCGTCCGGTTGATAAGCAGCCCAGGCCCAGCCGGGATCGGTCAGCTTTTCGGCAACCGCCGGGTGAACCCCGCCCATCCGATGGGCCGGGTGAACCCGCTTCGATTGATTACGGCTCGCCGTTTTCTCGTTTTGCGCAACCATCAGAGATTCCCTTTCGGTATTGCTATCCAACTTACTATGCGGTTCGTGCCCGCATTTGAATGTTAGGACGTATCCAAGGTCACTCCCAATTCAGCTTCATTTCCAGGCGCGCCTGGGTTAGGGCCTCGTGTGTGCCAATGCTCAGCTTTACGTGGTCAACAAACTTCACCACGGTAATGAGCATATCGATCCCGGTTTCAGCTTCCTCTTGTGTGCTGCCCTTTTTGACCATGTCCCCACGAACCAGTGTTTCGCGGTTTGCTTCCAGGATCGAAGCTAACTGGGCTGCGTCGATTTCCACCAGGCTATGGGTTTCGGCAAATGGTTTGGCCGTGTGTTCGGTCTCTCGGCTCAGGGCATCGATGAGGTCTCGGGCTAAACCATCGGTCGAGCTTAGGATTAGGTATTCGCCGGGCATTGCTAAGGCCGGACGGTAATTGAATCGCTGATCCAGTTTGGTCTTGTCCTCGATCTCAACGGTGGAGAAGGCGGCCACCGTAAACTGAGTTTCTCCCTGGATGGGACGGCCAATGATCAGTCCTGGCAGCGCCTGCTGGCCGCGGGTGAAGTTTATGAGGCCCACGGCCTTCTGCCACGCTTCCTCAGCTACTTCATTGAACTGCTCCGGGCGGCGAAGCCGAAGGATTGCGGCAAAGGCTGGGAGCTTAATCTGCGGCGTGCCCATCGCGGGGTCGTACTCCTGCTCGGCCACTACAATGCGGATTTCAGGCCTGGTTTCCGCCAGGACCTCACTGGTCAGGTCACGCCCGCTGAAGAAGATGCCCATCATGTTCTCGAAGAAGATCAACCCGGATGTTCGGTCGGGGAAGAGGTCGTCCTTCGCGGCGTAGAATTGATGCAGGTCACGATACAGACTTAACGCGGCAATACGACGCGGTACCGACACGTTTGGCAGAACGCCCTCACCAGGCTTGCCTGGCAAGGCAAAGGCGGCGGGACTTGTCGGAGCCACCGTCTTGCTGTCTACCGATGCCCGAAAGACCAGCTTGCTGTCTTCGACGTGCAGTCCCAATGCCAGCCAATTCGAATCGCGTACTGCTTCAACGATTCCTGCGAAAGACAGTGCCGCCAGAGGTTTGTTGCGCTGCTGCTCGAGAAGCTGAGCAACTTTTGGAAGCTGCATCAAGGGCTTAAGGTTCGTAAAGACTGTGGCGATGACATCAGGCCCCGCTGCCCGCTTCGCAGCCTGGTAGGTGGTGTTCGAGACCAAACTTGCACCCTTGGCCTCGGCGCGAAGTTTCAGGACGGCTTTGAGCCCCTCTGAACGGTTGGCAAAGACCAGCCGTTTGCCGATGATTGCGTGCGCTTCTTCTCCATTGAACGTCCACGCCGTGACACCATCGTACTCCGTGGATGCCACTTGATTGGATTGACCCTTTTTCTCGGCCTCGGCTCGAGCAATGTTAAGGAAAAACTCGTGAAGCCGTTCCAGCATGTGCTCATCTTCAGCGTCGATGATCAACAATACCGTGTCCTCCGGACATACGGCAAAGGTTATGCCGCCTCCGGTTAGTTTGGCCAGGCCGGTTCGCCAATCTGTATCTAACGTGACCTCTATAAAATTGATTATATTGAGGAACTCTTTGAACTTAGGTTTCGAAGCCTGCTCTTTGTAGAGCGGCAACGCCGTGACAGCCGCGGTCGCTTTGTCGTTGGTGAATACTTCGAGCAGCGCTCTGGGCTCGGACAGTTCCAGCACAATCGCCGCATCTTGCGGAATCCACTGGATTGCCTGGGGCAGGGTTTGCCCCGCCATCGTGGTCTGCAACATAAATGCGGCCAATGTCAGGGCCAGTACAAGTACAAGTTTCTGAGACATACCATACCTCCGGATTTTGATAATAATCATTTGTATTTCATTTCATGAGCAATTATGCCGACCAAATGTTACCGTTTTGTTACCGTTTTGTCACGGTTTTATCCTTTTTGGGTAGTTTTTTTCCGAGACCACTTCGATTTTCCCGGCAACCTTCGAATCAAAATAGAAGGTGAAAAGCAAAAGGGCGTAAGCTGCCCGGATTTTTCATATTTGCTTAATTTCTGCTGATGACATACACTTACAGCTCGAGGAGCAGTAACAAATGAGTACAGAATATGATATTGGTTTTAAAAAAGGGCTGTCGAAAATATTCGGCCAATTGACCCGGCTTGCCCCGGTAGATATTTGTAGCACTAATCAAAGGGCTTAAAGTGAGATAAAGTGCCTAAATTGAGCTAAATTTGTAAGAATAGAGTTTACTGAATTTTAGGCACTTTAGGCATTTCAAACTTTAGGTAATTCACGAAGATATGTATAATAATATTTCTGAGAACTTTATTGAATCCCACCCGTCGAGGACGGGACGGAGTGAATCTTTCAAAAAGTACAGTTGATTTGAGGATTTCGAATAAGCTGAAATGAACGATCTTAGAAAACTTGTAAGCAGAAAAAATAATGATACCGTTTGAGAAAGCTCTTAAAACAGTTTTGGATTCGGCTCGGCAGCTCGGCAGCGAGCATGTTGATATTGCCCATGCGGTAAACCGGATATTAGCTGAGGATGTCAAATCGGACATTGACATGCCGCCTTTCGACAAAGCAACTCGGGACGGCTACGCCTGTCGCCGAAAAGACCTTGCCAATGAGCTTACTATAGTCGAAACGATTCAGGCAGGGACACTCCCTCGAAGGGCAATCGAGCCGAACCAGTGCGCCAAGATTATGACAGGTGCCGCAGTGCCACAAGGTGCCGATTGCGTCATAATGGTTGAGTTTACCGAAAATCCGACAGCAAGTACCGTTCGCTTTATCGGTGAAAATACACCCGACCACATTTGTTTAGAAGGTGAAGACATCAAAGCCGGCGAGGTTGTTCTGCACAAAGGCAGTCGTATCAGGCCGCAGCATATTGCAGTTCTCGCATCGGTTGGCTGTACACAGCCGGTGGTTTCGAAAAGGCCGAGGGTCGCGGTTCTCGCAACGGGTGATGAGCTGGTTCAGCCGGCGTCCAAGCCGGGGCCATCGCAAATAAGAAACAGCAACGCTTTTCAGCTCGCTGCGCAGATTGAAAGCATGGGCGCAGTCGCGAAAAATTACGGCATCGCCAAAGATACAGACGACGCCATTGACAAGATGTTCAAAGAGGCCGTGGACCAGAGCGATGTGGTTCTTGTCTCCGGCGGTGTTTCGGTAGGAGATTTCGACCTCGTGCCGGGGATATTCAAGCGAAACAATATCGACCTTTTGTTCGAAAAGGTCGCCGTCAAGCCGGGAAAGCCCACGGTCTTCGGTGTATCAGAAAAGGTCTATTGCTTTGGGGTACCCGGCAATCCGGTATCGACATTTGTACAGTTCGAACTTTTGGTTAAGCCTTTTCTTTGCAAACTGATGGGCTATGCCTATGCACCTCCTAACATTAAGATGCCGCTGGGTGAATCCATTATCAGACAGGATACAGAAAGGCAAAGCTGGATTCCTGTTGTGATTACAGATACCGGTACATTGAAACCTGTTGAATATCACGGTTCGGCCCATATTAATGCGCTCTGCCTCGCAGACGGATTGGTCAGTATTGGCGTTGGTGTCGCGGAAATTGAAAAGGGAACGATTGTCCCGGTCAGGTTGATTTGAACTAAAAATAGCCTTTAGGTCTTGTAAATGATGAGTGTTGATTATCTTAGAATTTCTGTTACTGACAGATGCAATCTCAGGTGTATTTACTGTAATCCTCTGGGTGATTGCGGATGTATTGCGCCCAGGGAGATTTTGCGATTCGAGGAGATCGAACGTATCGCCAGATTATTTGCAGAATGCGGTATCAACAAGTTTCGTCTTACAGGTGGTGAGCCGTTAGTTAGAAAAGATATTGTCCGGTTAGTTGACAAACTCGCGACGATACCGAACATTGATGACCTGGCGCTCACAACTAACGGCGTGCTTCTTGAACCTCTGGCCGCACAACTCAAAGCCGCAGGCTTACAGCGGATTAATATTAGCGTGGATTCGGCAGAAAGAGAAAGTTACAAACAAATTACCGGGTTTGACCTGCTGGGGAAAGTAACCAAAGGTATTCACAAAGCAATAGAAGCTGGTCTGGAGCCCGTTAAGATTAACAGCGTTATAATAAAAGGCCTTAACGATAGCGAAGAGCAGATTTTGGCACTTGCAGCAATGAGCGTTGATTTACCGGTTACTGTCAGGTTCATAGAGTACTGCCCAACCGGTAAATATACGAATCCGGCAAGTGATTATTTACCCAACAGAGATGTTCGTTTTATTATCGAGCGTAAATATGGACCACTTTTTAACGTCGTTATGGAGCACAGCCCCGGTCCTGCTTTGAACTTCACGTTTAGAGATTCAGCCGGAGCTGTAGGTTTTATAAGCGGTCGGTCTTCAATATTTTGCTGCTCGTGCAATCGGCTTCGGTTGACCAGCGACGGAAAAATTAAGCCATGTTTGTATTCGGCTCATACCTACGACCTTAAAAGACTAATCCGGGGCCAGGCAAGTGACCGGCAGATGCGAGATTTGCTGAAAAGGATAATTAGCGAAAAGGGTAACTATACAAAACTGAACTCGCTTAAAGAAGCATTTTCCATGTGCAAAGTCGGAGGTTGAGAGCTGTGGCAAATAATGGTGGTATGATAGATGTAAGCGATAAGGATATTACAATGAGGATTGCAAAGGCAAGCGGTTCTGTTCTTCTTGGCGAGGAAGCTTTTCAAACTGTCAAGCAAGGCACTTGTATCAAGGGCGATGTGCTTGCGACTGCAAAAATAGCGGCTATACAAGCGGTAAAATCAACTCCGGCAATAATCCCGATGTGTCACGTGCTTTTGATTGAAGCCGTGGAGGTTGATTTTACTATGAATGTGGAGGACAGGTCGGTTATCGTAAGTGTAACTGTCAAATCCTCAGGCAAAACGGGCGTTGAAATGGAGGCCCTTACAGGGGCAGCCGCAGCTTGTCTTACCATTTATGATATGCTCAAATACACCGGCAAGGCGATGACAATTACCGAAGTTAAGCTGCTCGAAAAAACAGGTGGAAAAAGTGGCGATTATAGAAGGCACGATTAAAGCGATATCGGTTTCGAAAGAAAAAGGTACACAAAAAGCTAATGTGCCCATAGCCGAGCTTAAAGCTGACTTTGGCGTCGTTGGAGATGCTCATGCGGGTAAATGGCACAGACAAGTAAGTTTACTGGCCGTCGAATCCATAGATAAAATGATTGCAAAGGGTGCGAATGTCTCGCCGGGTAATTTTGCCGAGAATATCACGACAGAAGGGATTGAGCTGCTCGAGCTGTCCGTTGGCAGTAAACTCAAGCTCGGTGAAAGTGTCGAGCTTGAAATTACACAGTTTGGGAAGAAATGCCATAGTCGATGTGAAATTTTCGAGCAGTTGGGCGATTGCATTATGCCGCGAGAGGGAGTCTTTGCAAAGGTAACTAAAGCCGGTAAAATCAATGTTGGCGACGTCATAGAGGTCATTACTGATAATGATTAGAGTAGCCATATTGACTGTCAGCGACAGTTGTGCGCAGGGAAAACGAGAGGATATAAGCGGACAAACCATCAAAGATATTCTTCAAAAAGACGGCTTCGAGATATGCCGGAAGAAAATCGTAGCTGATGAACACGAGAAAATAGTCAATGAACTAAAGCATTTTTCAGATAAAGCAGACATTGACATAGTTTTTACTACCGGCGGGACAGGGCTGGGACCCCGCGATGTTACGCCGGAGGCTACAGCATCTGTGTGTGAGAGAATAATTCCCGGTTTGGGTGAAATGATGAGGAATGAAGGTCTTAAAAAGACCAAAAACGCCATTCTTTCACGAGGTATTGCGGGAATTTACAACAGGACGCTCGTTATCAATTTGCCAGGCAGTCCAAGAGGTGTCAAAGAATCATTGGAGATAATTTTAGACGTCTTGCCGCATGCTGTGGACATGATGCATGGCGGCGGACACTGATAACGGAAGTTATTAAATCTGATAGTCATATTAAGGTAGGGACAGTCAGAAAAAGATGTCTCCGTGAGACACTTGAAAATACAAAATAGAAATATCCAAGCAGATAGGATGGTACTCAGGGATGGGACATTTAGAATTTCTTGACTATGCGATCATGGCCGCCTACATGCTTTTTGCCCTTGGCACGGGGATTTACTTTTCTAAAAGGGCCTCGCAAAGTTCCGAGAATTATTTCCTCGGCGGCAGGTCCCTTCCGTGGTGGATGATTGCCGTCTCGATGGTCGCTA
>CAZLIO010000056.1:0-647 GCA_964559025.1 uncultured Pirellulales bacterium
GGCGTTTGGCTTTGCCAAAGAAGATAAAAGACTGGTCGTTGAGGTCTGCAAAAAAACACGCCTCTACAGTATTTTTAAGTCTAAGCGTTTGGATTTTGGCGGAATTAGCAATAAAATTCGTAAAAAAGACTTTGGATTATTATCCGGGGAAGATTTTGATATTATTGCAGTATTGGAAGTCTTTTTTGCGTAGCCAAGCGTTTAATATGGGAAATATCGGCTTATGAAACTCTCGCGTCGTTCCTTTCTCCAGCGAAGTATAACAGGTGCTGCCACCGTCGCGGTCTGGCGGGGATTACCCATCCTCGCGGCTGTCGAGTCAACACCCTGGGAGTTCAAACCGGATCAGAATATCATCCCCGCGCCCGCCAATCCGGCAGACTGGCCCGCATTCCGGGAGCAACTGCAAGGCTGGCGCGAGCAGACGAAGCGGCGGCTGAACTACAGTGATGTGCTCTACCGGGAGCCGGAGTTCGCCTGGGCGGCCGCGTCGTTTGCCTGCTGTTTTCTGATGATGTGCGACGAGACGTTCTACGATCCGCTCTCGGGCGCCTACACGGCGGATGCGTTCCTCGACCACGGCTGGCGCGAGTTCGGTGGCTACGACAGCCTTGTGTTGTGGCATGCCTACCCGCGGATTGGCGTGG
>CAZLIO010000056.1:657-12020 GCA_964559025.1 uncultured Pirellulales bacterium
TCTACCGAGACATGCCGGGCGGGCTGCACGGCCTGCGCGAGCTCAGCCGCCGATGCCACCGGCTCAACGTGAAAATTTTCATTGACTACAACCCGTGGGACACCGGCACGCGCCGGGAGGGAACGAACGATATAGAGACGCTCGCCGAACTGGTCGCCGCCATCGAGGCCGACGGCATCTTCCTTGACACGATGAACAGAGGCGCTGGTGAATTTCGGGCCCGGCTTGACGCGGCGCGGACCGGTGTGATTTTGGAGGGCGAAGGGGCTCTGCCGCTGGAGAACATCCACGATCATCACGCGTCCTGGGCGCAATGGTTCAAAGACAGCGAAGTGCCTGGCGTGCTACGAAATAAATGGTTCGAGCGCCGCCACATTCAACATCAAGTCAAGCGATGGGACTACGACCACACCGCCGAACTCCATACCGCCTGGATGAACGGCTCCGGGATGATGGTGTGGGAGAATGTCTTCGGAGCGTGGGTCCCCTGGAGCCCGCGCGACCGCTCGATCCTGCGCGCGATGCTCCCGATTCAGCGGCGTTATTCCGCGCTCTTTGCCGGGGAGAACTGGACTCCGCTGGTGCCAACCAACCAGTCAGGCTTGTATGCCAGCCTATGGGAAGGAGACGGTTTGCGGCTGTGGACGTTGGTAAACCGTAGAAACGAACCGTGGCACTGCAGATTGCCAACGCCCGGCTATGGGAAGACAAAGAAAAACTCCAAGCAGAAAAATAATTCCGTAATAAATTGCGGGGCTAACTATGCTTGAGAATGCGTCCCGCACTTCCTTCGGCGGACTTTCAGCGTCCCTTCGGCAAGCTCATGGCAGGCTTGGCGGCGACGGCTAAACGCCACCCAAAAAATTGGGGTCAAAGAAAACCATCAAGCAAACCTGTGAAGAAATAGAGATTGCCGCGCTGCGTGCGCAATTACAAATTGGCTGTGGATTAAATTTAAAACTATTGTCTTCGGCGGGGTCGTAAAAGTGCTGCACAACCTGTGCCGAGTGTTAGGAGCACCACGGTAGCCGGTTCGGGAGTTGCGATGGTAAGCTCAAAACTTTCTAAGGTGCCGGTGTCGTGATAATAGGCATCATAGATTTGGAGCTGCCAAGGGCCGTAAGCGTCCTTGCCATCAAAAATTTCCAGCAGGCTACCGTTATTAGGTCTGAATCGGCCCGTAAAAGGCGGCTGGGCCTGGCCGATGGAGGTCTGGGCTTCATCGTCAAATATGGTTTGTGAGTAATCTGCGCCCTTAAAAAACTCATTATCAGGATTGTACGCATTTAAGGACAGGGTCGTTCCATCAGGGCTTTGCAAAGAGATTTGCAAATCAAAGACGTTGGAATGCGTCAAATTGATGCCGACGTCGAGGTCAAGAATAGTTAAATGGCAGTCGATTTCAATAACTGCGTCAGCCATCCAGCCTTTGCCGGAGTCCGGATTGGCGGGAATTTGTAAGTTGAATTCGCCTTCGTATTTATAAACCTCGTCGGCAAAAACAGGCAAACAAAAAGCCCCTACCACCAAAAGAATTGCAACAGTCCATTGTGTGCGTCTGCGAGCTTCCATTCTCAACCTGTCAGCAGGTTTTATAGTCGAAGCCCGTAAGCTGGTAGTTTATCTTACGGGGCAAACAACTATATGCTGCCAAATCATCTTACAATATTGGGAATTGTAACCTTATAAGACCCTTTCGGCAAACGAAAAAATGAAAAAAACCGGTGGGGAACAAAAAAAATAGCCCTAAAGAGATTAAGCACTCTTTCGCGCAAGAAGTCTCTTTAAGGCTCCTTTTAACTAAAAACTAAGAAAAAGGTCTTTTTAACTTTTCGACATTTAGCCGGTCACTAACTATGGATCCCAATGGGGCCTTGGGGGTCTGGGAGCCGAGCCGCCAGGAACAGTATTGCCCTGGCTCATCTTAACATCCAGAGTATTATCTACAACAACATTAGAGTTCGGGCCGCCTTTAATCTTAACATCTTGTTCGGCCTGAACAAACTGAGAGCTTTCACTAAATCCTCCGCGATAGGTTTGCTTCTGACTTTGTCCACCAACGAAACTCTGTGAGCCTTTTACGCGGCCAACAGCATTAAGAGGTTTGCGGGCAATGGTGTTAAAGTTCAGATTCAGACTCTGCCCCTGAGTTTGTGAGACTCTACGTCCATGTCCATGGCCGATAAACGGGTTTTGCGAACCTTTGACCGAAGCATCCTGTACAACACCAACTTCACCACTCCGGGCCCGAACACGTGCAAGCTGGGTAAATATACCTCCCTGCTTGATGGCTGCACTGCCTAAGCAAGCCTTGCTTTCCACCTGTTCTTGGTCAATTTCCAGATAGTTTCTTCCCCATCCTTTCCCGAATCCTCCAACTACCTTGACCTTATTCACCGCGCCAATTTCAAAATCCTGGGTCAGGCCAATATCGGCAAAGGCACCAGAGGACAGTAGCAAAATAACCGCTACGTAGATTAAGAATTTCTTAAGCATACTAAACTCCTTTTCTTTTTATTTTTTCAGATCTCCTTCTAACTGCTAACAAAGCATCAGCAATTACAACACTATAAACAACCTTTTTCGCTATATCTGCGACCTCCTTTCTCCTTCACAGCGAAGAGTTCATATCAGTCTCATTAGAGATTTTTATCTCTATGAAAGTTACTTTATTGTTACGTTTTGCACTCTCTGATGTAATCCAAATCCCGCCATGTCATAAAGTTGCTGGCTCATTTCAACACCGGGGATGTAACGTCTCCTTTTAGCAGGAAAAGTGGCAGGAGCTTCTTCAGCTTCTTCAGCTTCTTCGACTTCTTCGGGAGAAACTTTCGACTGAGGCGCTTTTTGTTCTGACACCGGCTTTTTTATCACCGGTACAGGCACCAGATCAAACTCTTGAACAGGTATTTGCTCAGGCTCTTGAGCTGGTATATAAGCCGGTTCTTCAGCAGGCTCCTGAACAGGTCTTTTATAGAACTTTGCGTGGAATTTCTCATAGAATGCCTTAGGAATTCTTCTCCTATTAACAAGTGCCGGGCAATACCTGTAACCTGCAGCGCTGACAACAGCTTTGCCTTTGCCTTCCGTAATCCCGCTCGAGACAGCACCAAACATAGAAATAGAGTAGTTAGACTGGCTGTAAGCACCGCCGGCTCCAGGAAAAGAAAGATTTGAGCCAACGGTAACACCTTTCATTCCGCCGGAGATAAGCAGAATATCAACATTCCATGGCAAGGCCTCTGCTACTGCGGCATCATAGACTTGATCCCAGTTGCGGTCCACCGCTCCTTCCAGGCTTACCTTTCCAACATAAGCGTAACCGGCTTTCCTCAAAAGATTTGTATCCACATTAGAGTCAATAAAGACCAACAGAGGCTTTCTCCCGGGTCTGCGAGTACGAACAAGTGAATTTGCTATTTCAAAACCCCTGCCGTGATGATAATTATCAGGTCCACCAAACACGGTCCCAACACTATTAAGGAAGCCGCCGAAAACACCAAACGGGCTTTCATAAGGTAATGATTTAAGAACACCCCTGAGCCCTCTCATGTCATCTTGGCTACGAGGATTGAATATCCGTTCATAGACCTGGTCATCACTATTAGGTCCATTCGGGAAGTATGCCTTTATAGTCCCCCAGCCTCCATGAGTCCAATAGGGCAAATAGGGAGGGAACGTTGTAATCGGCGGCGTCCGTGTCCTGTAGTTCGAAATTGAGGTGGAATTGATACTCACCTCCGAACTGGAAGAAGAATCGGAGTCACCGCCTACAGCAGAAACATCCTGAGACTGGCTTGTAGCGACATCCGTGTTTACATTAACCACTGTTTCGGGAGTGCTACCTGGGAGATCACCGGTTTGTCCTTCTACGTAGGAATTCGCAAAAAGCATCAGCATGAGGGCTAACGTTGCAATCAGCTTTTTCATCATTATTCTCCTTAATATAAATTTCGCTTTCTCATTAAACTAACACTTATCAACACCCTCCTGATGTATCAAAATAAGTGTTGTTTTCCTTGCCGGCATCGCCTCCTTCCTTCCCCCAAAAAATTACAATTATTATCAAATATCCAACTTTTACCAGTATCAGGCTGGGCAGGAATTGGTTGATTTAAGCCGCCTTTGCGAGAAGAAATCGAACAGGCAAATAGAGGGTAACAAGACATCAACTGCGCGAACAGAGATGCCGCAATACGTTTTAATCCGCTGAGAGCATCCATTCTCAACCCACCAACAAATGTTACACAATCACAATCACCCTCCTGGAAAATCGTGGCTATGTAACTTCAATTATAACATTATCGGACGTGATTGCAAAGAAAAAAAAGAAAAATTTTTACCTCCTCCTCAGCAGCAAGAGGATATTATACCGAAAACTTGAGATTAGAACCGATACAAGCGATATTTGATAAAGATTCCAGCGATATCTGTTACAAAACAGAACCCAAATAAATTCTATTTAATCTCGACGATCGAGTTAAATCCACCGAAGGGATTTAATTCGGTCAATTCATTATATGGGTCCTGCTGCCACTGTCCGTCAACAACCAGGCGATATCGATATCGTCCGGGAGAGAGGTTCATCTCCGTTTGCCAGACGCCGCTGTCACCGACCTTTTGCATCGGTGTTTGTTCCGGCTGCCAATTATTAAAGTCGCCGGCGACCTGCACACTGCCGGCGCGTGGATACAGAGTTACAAATACCACGGCATCCTTCACCTGGTTAACGCCGTAATATTCAGAAAGCTTGGCGGCGGTATCGAGGGGCTTCGGTGTTTCGGGGGCCGCTTCAGCAGTAGTAAACTCCTCAACGGGAAGGGCCAGGTGTAGCTCGTCGGTCTGGGGGGCCAGCTCAAGCTCTACCGGTGGCTTTGAAGACTGAAGCAATTCGTCGGCGGTGGCGCTGATGGATTCGAGCTGGTCGGCCAAGGTGTTGACAAACTCGTGGTGGTGCTCTCTGGTCTGTGAGCCCAAGACCTCTTCGGCGAGGGAGCAAAAATCAGTATGGCCCCTGCTGGCCGGGTCGTACTCACTGACGGGTTGGCCAAAACTGGATGCTTCCTTGATCTTGGTATTGAAACTGACAACTGTCTTGAACATTTTGTCAGCGAAGTGGCTTCGCAATTCGGCCAAAATTTCTCTGGCCATCTTAGTCCTTATATCATACATGCTGGCTAAGACCCTGACATCGACCTGCTGGTTGTGCCGCTTGCAGAGTATGCTGAGAGTCTCAAGCTGCTTGCTAAGCCCGTGGAGCGCGAAGTAGCCGGTCTCGACGGGAACAATAACATCAGTGGCTGCTCTTAGTGCATTGAAGGTCAGCAGGCTCACGGCGGGTGGACAATCGATTACTGCGTAGTCATAATCGTTCTTTATCAGGTCCAGGGCGTCTTTCAGGCAGCATTCACGTTCGGCGATCCCGACCATCTGCTGCTCGAACGCAGAGAGGTCGAAACTGGCCGGCGCCAGCTCCAACCTGTCACTAATCTGCCAGAGTATTTCCGTGAGCTTAATCGGCTCGTTTCTGCTTGTGCTTATCAGGACATCGTAGATGCTTTGTTCGATCTGCTCCTCGGGCACAGCGAGGCCGACCGCGCAATGTGACTGTGGGTCCATATCGACCAGCAGGACTCCCTGGCCCGTGCCGGCAAGAGCACTGGCCAGGTTTATCGATACCGTTGTTTTGCCACAACCACCTTTTTGATTAACAACCGCTATGGTTCTCATAATTTCTCTCCAGCCCCGGGTTCCTGTTTCGCAATTTACTGCAAAACAGGTTCCGGTCTAAAATGACATTCCGAATGACATTCCGAACAACTCCTTTTTGCTGTAGAAAACGGCTTTTCAACACTATAAAAACAACTAAACACCTTTTAATTATTCGGCAAAAAAATACAAAAAACTTTATCTTTTTATGGGACGGGCCAATAAAAACATAACTTCCCACACGGACAGCCGATATTACCGGGCTGTTGACAGTTATGAAAAGGCACAAAAGGGGGTCCCATGCCATCCTCAAGCTCGTCCCGATTCTTCGGGACGAGCTTGAGGATGGCACCCGCCGGTATCGATAATGTCCATTGCCAGTACAAAAAAACCTATTTTCTCTCAACGAGCCGGCTTTTCAGTTTGGATTATTCCGGTAAACTGGTATATTGTGCAGAGACGTAGATAAAACGTAGTGCACCGGTTTGTGTAATGGGTGCGATCGCCGGATATATATAGAAATTAGGAGGCAGATTTATGAAAGAGGAAATTATCGGACGTCGCAGTTTTTTGAGGTATGCGACTGCGGTTACGGCTGGGACAGGCCTGCTGGGTGAGTCCGGCTTTGCCAGAAGCAGTCAGAAGGGCGCCAAACTGCGCAAAGCCCTTCAATTAGGGATGCTGCCGAAGAAACTTCCAGATGCTGAAAAATTCAAACTTGCGAAGAAATGCGAATTCGACGGCATCGAAGGTTCTCCAATGGATGACCTCGATGCAGCGCGGCGGCTTGGCAGGTTGGCACGGCAGGCCGGGGTTCCGATTCATTCAATCGTGTATGGCGGCTGGGGTGCGCCGTTTTCCGACCCCGACCCAAAGGTAATAGAGAAGGGCCTGACAGGAATGGAGACAGCCCTGCGCAGCGCCAAGGAGCTAGGCGCTGAGACAGTGCTGTTGGTGCCCGCGGTAGTCAAAGAGAATGTAAGCTATGAGCAGGCCTACAAGCGCTCGCAGAGGCACATCCGGAAACTGCTGCCGTTAGCTGAGGAACTCGGCGTGGTCATCGCGGTCGAGAACGTCTGGAACAAGTTTCTGCTGAGCCCGCTCGAATTCGCACGATACGTAGATGAGTTCGAGAGCCCGTGGCTCAAGGCCTACTTCGATATCGGCAACGTAATCCTCTTCGGGTACTCGCAAGACTGGATACGCACGCTCGGCAAACGCATCGTCAAAATCCATCTGAAAGATTTCAAACGAAGTAGCTATAAATGGACCAATCTGCTGGATGGCGACGTGAACTGGCCCCAGGTGCGCCGGGCATTGGACGAAATCGGCTATGACGGATACCTGACGACTGAGCTGAGAGGTGGCGATGAGGCTTACCTGACCGACTTAGTCGGCCGCATCGACCAATTTTTTGCGATGTAGCAATATAATAACAGCTCCAAGTTCAGCAAGAAATGGTTTAAGGTAATCGGCGCCGGCACAAAATAAATGGTTCCCATTTTGCAATCCCTCGCAAAACAGGAACCATTAACGCTGAACAACGAACAGGACTCAATTATCTATTCGGTACTTTAGTATTCGACAGTTCAGTGGTATTAACCTTTGACTTTGACCTTGACAGCCTTGGCCTTTTCGGCCTTCGGCAGCGTTATGTTCAGTACGCCGTCTTTGCAGGTTGCATCGATTTTGCCCTGGTCAACATCGGTGGGCAAGGTCACCTCTCGCCTGAAGCTGCCATATGTGCTTTCAACATGGTAGTAGCCTTTTTCCTTTTTCTCCTCGGTCAGCTTCTTTTCTCCGCTGATGGTCAATGTGTTGCCATAGACGGAGATGTTGATATCTTCAGCCTTGCAGCCGGGGACCTCGGCGCTAACAATAATCGCATCTTCTTCCTCGGCGACGTCGATTGCGGGCCAGGCCTTGTATCCGGCAAACGGCCTGTCCAGGCCTCTGAAGAAGCTGTCAAACAAATCGTCCATTTCGCCGTGAAGCCTTGCCAAACTGCCTCTGTTTCCTTTGTTAAATCTTACCAGTGTCATAGTAACACCTCCTTTCAAATTCTTCTCAATCTATACTTTTCAAATTCCCTTAACTAAACAAACTCCATTAAACTCAATATGCAAACACCGTGCCAGATTTTCAATTGGCGATAAATGCTTAAAAACAGCGAAAAAAGGGCTTTTTTGCCCTATCATTAACCTGTCTAAGCTGTCAATTTGGCACTTTTTTTTTCAAGGGCTTACTGAAATTGATGGCTCTTCCGAATAATGGGTAGGTGTATTGGGCGTTTCGGACGATTGAGAAAAATCGTTCGGGGCCCCAGAGGCACAAATTTCCCCCCGTCTGCCGAATGGCATGAAGATAAGCCTCGGAGTTCATTTTCGGCGTCTCTCCTTCATCAGATGTCTTGGCTTGTTCAACAAATCGTATTGTTTGGGGCGGCGCTTTAAAGCTCGCGGCTCAACACGGTTAGGACGATTTGGTAAAACGTCATGCGCTATCCAGATCAGGAGTAACTTGCAGAGCACAGTAATGTGCTGAGTCCCCGAAAACAGTAAGAGATAAGGACAGATGACTTCAAAACGCTGAACAGTACCTGCGAAACTTAAACGATGCAAGGGGCGACGGTGGATTCGAGACGCTTGCCACATCAGAACACGAATCAGATTGTATGCCAAGAAATGCATGTATATTTCCTTCTTTACCATCTGGGGACTCTTGCATCGTAGAACATCCATGCGTAAGGTCGTTTTAATATCTCGCAGACGCAATTCGGCTGTCCAACGATCTCGGTATAGAGCAGCTATATGCTCCAAGGGATATGCCTTCGGATCCAAGAGGGTCGTCGCGACCATAATGGTCTTGCTTCGAAAGCCGGGCACCTGGGTGGCAAAACGTATCACGCGAACCGTCAGTGTCGTCGGAAGGGATTGCCAACAGGCTTGAGAGATGCCTTTAGGACATTGTATCGGGCGAGTCCATATCTGAAGGCGGTCGTTCTTACCCAAACGCTTTCCCTGGCGGAAATTAAGAGCACGAGAACGACCGCCATGTAAACGAAATACGCCGTCACAACGGATTTGGAGTAGTTCCGACATATAGGAATAAGCACAATATAAACGATCTCCCAAGACGATGTCGCCGGGTTGTAATTGTCCCCACAGTTGGCGCCATAGGATCAATTCAGAACTACGATAAACACCAATGGCTACATCCCGGACCGCTCCAGTCGCCCAGCTAAACATGGTCACTATCTTTGCGACGGGGAAACCGCAGCCTGTTTTGATATTATCCGGTTGCCCAAATGTCGCTCTCAATTCCGGCGTATCCGGCATTGAGCAACTGGAGCCATCTACAATCCATACTCGGCGGTCACACCATAGATATGCTGATGCGACTGTTTCTTCAAGCCGTTGACCTACAAGTTGTACAGCAGACTTGAAAAGGGATAGGGGCAATCTTGTTCGCCCTTGACAATAGGCACTCGGATCCGGCGAAGCGATGGCTTGTTTTCCCGATACAGCTTGCTCAGCCAGGGTGTGGGCAACGGCCTGCCTGCAAGAACAGCCCACGTTTAAGACTTGGATCAGAAACGTCCACAACGTCTGCATCGGCGTCCAAATGCGATCTCGCCACAGGTATTGCGCTGCAGAGACGACGTCGGAAATGTCCTCGGTACACAGAAACTGGTTGAACAGCTCAACTCTTTCAAAGAACTCATCCTTGAGAATCTGCTTGAAATACGCTATCTCAGACATAGTGAGCCTCCTTTCGTTTTGGGTCTTTGCGTACAACTACTACAAAACGTTGGAGGCTCCTTTTTTCAAGTCTTTTTTCTATAAGAAATTAGGGCTTATCTTCATGCCATTCGGGTCAGGGGGGTCAATGTCGTTGTAGGACTCAAAATCGTCCACGACGAGGAAGTTTGCGGTCGTAAAGCTCCAAAGGTTGCCTGTCCAGGGACTGTCGGGATTTACGTTATTGGCCTCATCAATACGCCAATAGTAGGTGGTATTCCACTCAAGCTTTTCGGGTTCATAGCTTTCAGCACCAAAGTCTCCTGCGCCTTTATACTCCGGCGAACTTGTATCGGCATTTTTCACGGCCTCTTTATCTGCGCCGAAATAGACCTGATGCGAATCAGCATAGACTCCCGGAGTCCAGCTAAGATTCGGTGTCTGCTTAACATCCACAGCGCCATTAGCCGGGTCCGGGCTTCCGACGGCTCCCTCGGTAGTAAAGCTCCAGACGGCGCCTTTATGCGTGTCGATGACATCAAACTCATCGACCCTCCAGTAGTAAGTCTTAGCCATTTTAAGTGTGCCGGGAGGAGTATAGGTTGCAACCCCCTGGGGAAGTCCCCCAGCAGCGTTGTCCACATCGTCAAAATTGTCGCCGAAATATATGGTGTGCAATTTCGCACCGTAACCTGGCGTCCAGCTAAGCTGTGCATCCGGGTCTACGAATTTAGCGCCATCAACGGGCTCGGCTTCATAGGCTATTTTGGGAGGAACCAAAAAGCTCCAGACGTCGCCCTTCCAGGGACTGTTCGGGTTGGCATCATTGACCTCGTCAATCCGCCAGTAGTAAGTTGTGCCCGGAACCAGACCGTCCGGATAAGAAAATCCGGGAAAGCCGGCAACCAAAAACGTCGCGGTTTGGTTGCCCTGGAATGCGCCTTCGGCGCCATCGTTCACATCGTCGAAATTGTCGCCGAAGTACACATCATGCGAGACCGCAAAAGGTCCCGGCAACCAGCCAAGATTCACCCAGGTACCCGGATGGAGAGCACCATCAGCCGGAATGGGTCCCCAGGCATAGGGCCATTGCTCGGCTTCCATAATAGCCTGAATCTCTTCCTGCGACATTACCCGGTCGTAGATCCGGACGTCGTCCATCGCGCCCAATAATAGCCGTTTGTCAGCACCAGCTCTCTCATGGTCAAGGATCCCCAAGGCTATCCCAAATGTATCACCGGGGTTGAACTCACTCGTGTCGGCTGCTGAATCCACCAGCTCCCCATTGATGTATAGCGCTATCGTGTCCACCGACTTGACCATTGCCGCGTGGTACCATGCACCGTCGACGAATGTAGTGGTGGTGTAGATATTGGTGCCTCCGCCGGTACCCAGGGGATATCGGTGCAAATAGCGGAGTACCCCATCTGACCTGACCTCCAGAAGAATGCCGTGTACTACGCCCGGTGCATAGGCCGACAGCACATCCTGGTGGTCCCCTGTGGTACCATCCACTCGAAACCACACAGTAATCGTGTACACCGGCACTGTAAATAAGCCATCGATGAAAACGTATTCCCATGCGTCCAAGGATCCATCGAACAAGAGAATGCCTCCATGTTGACTTTCCTGTCCCCACGAGACGTTGCCGGTTAACACCGCATCGACGCTTTTTCCACTCATGTCCTTGGCGACTGTGCCCGAGCCATCATCGAACGTCCACCAGCCGACAAGGCTTGGGTCAATATTCTGGGCTGTGCTTGTTCCAACTATGCACAAAACCAAAACAAAATAAATTAGACAACTCAATTTCCTGCACATAATAGTCCTCCTTCAAAAAAATAAATATAGGAAGTTAAATGAAATGTAACAATATTTTCACTGCAAAACACAAAGCCCCCCTTCCAGCTCCGT
>CAZLIO010000057.1:0-11986 GCA_964559025.1 uncultured Pirellulales bacterium
TGTTGTTGCCGGCAATGTTCACCAGGGTGACGAGATTAAGAATGAGCTGATTTTGTTTGCGGCAGATAATGAAACGGTAAAGAGCCACATAGAGATGCTTGAGGAGGCCGGGCTTAGACTGGTGTCAATAGATACGATTCCGTGCGCATTATTCAGGAGTTTTGAGAGGTTACTAAGACGGCAGGAGGATAAAGAGCACACGGTTGTTTTTGTAGACGTGGGAAACCAGTTTACCACCGTCGTGTTTGGTCGTGGAGGAGAAATCAGCTTCGTCAAGCAGATATCGGTCGGCGGAGAAAGATTCAATGAGGAGATTGCAGCGAAATTGGGTGTCGACATCAGTGAAGCTGAGATGCTGCGAGAAGCACTGCAAATGGAAAAGAGCCTTTTGGCGCCGAAGCCTGACCTGGAGGAGCAGGCCCCTGCTGAAAACGAGCAGAAATTAGATGCATCTACTCGACAGGCAATAGTTGACGTGGTGAGTGCGGTTGCTGAAGAGCTGACAAGAGAGATATCCCTATGTCTTAGATATTATACGGTAACATTCAGAGGCAAACGCGTTAGGCGGGCGTTTTTTACCGGAGGAGGGGCATACGAATATATTTTGCTTGATGTTTTGAAGCGGCAATTGGCTGTTGAGGTTGAAGTGGCTCAGCCATTGAAAGGATTCGATATGTCAAGTGAAAGAAAGAATTTGAATTTTGATAGTGACAGGCGAGGTTTGCTCTGTGAATGGACAGTAGCTGTGGGACTTAGTCTTAAGGGCTGGAACGGGGCGGAGAGTTTGAATCGTGAAGGCCCAGGCGGGATACAGTTATGAAAGAAATTGATTTCCTTCCAGAATGGTATAAGAGCGGCAGACGGCGGCAGGTCAGCTATCGTACGCAATACCTCGCATTAGGTGGTGTATTTGTGGTTATGGTGGTGTGGAATTTTATTACCACACATTCGATTTCAAAAGCCAGGGCCCAATACGCTCAAATATCGACAAAGCAGGCAGAAGCAGAAGGTCTGTCGGCTAGATTTGCCGAGCTTAAGAGCGAATTGAGAGAGTTACGGAAAAAAACGGAATTCATAGAAGAAATTGATTCCAAAATTGATGTTGCGAGCGTTTTGGCGGAAATGAGTTTTTTGATTGATGAAAGGATAGTGCTTAACAAAGTGGCGTTTGATGCCGAGAAGATTGAGGACGAGCGGCGGTCCGAGCCATCCCCGCGGGCCGGTACTGTTGTAAGAGCGGTGCGGACGAAGCTTAACGAGAAGCGGAACCTGCCGCTCGGGGATGTGCGATTTAGAGTGGTAATAGTCGGCGTGGCGGCAGATGCGAGTGAAGTGGCGTCTTTGATATGTAAGTTAGAAGACTCGCCATACTTTTGTGATGTTGTGCCGTCTTTTTCACGAACCGCCGAGATAAATGTGACAAGCAATCCTTCGCTTCGCTCGGGGACAAAGAATGCGAACAGCGGTCGGGAAGCCGAAGGAAAGATACTGGTAAGTGAATTTGAGATAAGCTGCTATCTGGCGAATTATCTTGAGCAGTGAAAGGTAAAAAACAGTGATGTTGTTTCGAGGAAAACAACAACTAACGATATGTGTTGCAGCCTGCGTGATAGTGGGCGGGTTTGTGTTGTTTCGGTATCTGCCTTTACGGAGCAGATTGAAGGCTGCCAGGCAGACGAAAGTTGCACAGACCCTAACTATTGCCAAAGGCACTGCGGACGGCAAACAACTACCCCTGCTCAAAGAGCAATTGCTTGAGCTGCAGCGAGAGCTTGAAAACTATGAGGCAAATATACCAGAGCGAAGTGACATTGGTGTATTTTTGCAAAGAATAGCTGGTTTGATGAATGAACATAACCTGAGAGGTCAGGTGATTGAGCCCCGCAAGGAAATAAAAGCCGAGAAGTTAAACTGCATACCGGTGAATATGAAGTGCAAAGGTAGATTAACGCAGATATTCGAGTTCTATCGGCGGCTGCAGGGAATGGACAGGTTGATTCGCATCGAGCAGGTGAAACTTTTTAATGACAGCGATTTTAGCGGCGAAGTGGGTATGGAGGCAGAGGCGGTCATTTATTATAGGCCGGAAGTCGGTCAAGGATAAAAAGGGCAAAAGAAGATTATGAGACAAAATGCGAGAAATAGCGGCAATATCGCTAACAGGCTTTTTAATCAATTGGCCGTGCAGAAGAAAAAGACAGTGTTGGCGTTGTGCTTGATTACGCTGATGTCCTTTATGTGGATCCGGGTGTTAATAAGGAAGGCACCGCAGGCTGCTAACGCAGGTTTGTTGGCCGGGCAGATGGATGTGGAAACTCAGTCGGAACCGGAATTAAAAATATCCTTTATAGAATTGCCGCAAGCCGCAGGGCGCAATGATGTAATAACCAGAGACTTTTTTGATTCGGACGGCTGGCAGGACTTTGTTGATGGCCAAGGACGGAAATCAGCTGGTGTTGAAGAAGTAGATATCATTTCAAAAGAAGGTGACCAAGAAGTAATCAGAAGGGTTGCGGAGAAGCTGAATCTGGAAGCAATAGTGTTGAGCGAGAATCCCCAGGCTTTTATCAATGATAAGCTGCTGTCAGTGGGGGATAAAACGCTCATCGGTGACGGAACTAACAGGTATGAATGTGAAGTAGTTGAAATTAAAGAAAACATGGTGGTAATGAGATGTAGAGAATCAAAGATAACCTTGAAATTGACACAGGTAAATTGAAACAGCGGATAGTTAAAGCAATGTGCTAAACGCTATTCGCAGGAAAAGAACAGGAGATGAATCATGTATCGCGAAAAGAATTCACAAGACAAGACCAAAATCAGAAACAGGTTGTTTGTATGGTGCATTGTATTGTTTGTGACGGCGGCGATTGCGGTTGCTGACGTTGCCCAGGAGCCGGCTGAAGCCTACGCCTTGGCGAATACAGGTGCAGCAGGAATCGAGACAAGCGACAGCCAGGCAGGAGCATCGGCAGGCGGGAAGCTTAGTTTTATTGGTTTCGATAAAGAGAAGTGCAAAAGCATCAGGGATGCACTTCGGGTATTGGGGACACGATTTAAGATGAATATTGTGCCTTCGTCAAACGTGGACGGCCCACTGACTGTTACCAGTCTTTATGATGTGACATTTGAACAGGCACTGGACTCCGTTCTGGGATATGGCTACAAGTATGACCAGGAAGGTAATTTCATCAAAGTTTATACCGCTGAGGAATACAAAAAGATTAAGGAAGACCCGGACCGCCTGATATACAAGGTCTTTACTTTGTACTACATCAGCGCTGCTGAAGCAATGGAGCTCATCAAACCGGTACTCAGCGGTGCCGGAAGCATTCAGGGAAGCTCTCCTCCTGAGAAAGCTGTGTCCACGGGTGAGTCTATTAGTGCAGGCATCGGCGGCGGCGATACTATGGCGCTGAATGACCACATAGTCATCGAGGACTACCCCGAAAATATCGCTGAAGTGGAAAAGCTGCTTAAGCAACTGGATGTGCGGCCTAAGCAGGTGCTGATCGAGGCGACTATTCTCAGCGCCACTTTGACCGAGGGAATGCAGCTTGGCGTTGACCTGAATTTTTTAGCTGGTGTCAGCTTGGATGGTACCAGTTCAACTGAGCAGGTTGGGGAGACTGAGTCATTACTCACTACCACAACTACGCCTATCTCGCAAATAGCCGGGGGAGTTATAGGGACACCAATAGAGACTTTTGGCTTCGCAGCTAATGTGGGAAGAGGACTGAGAGTTGGAATTACAACCGGCAATGTGGCAGCGTTTATAACTGCGCTGGAATCCGTAACCGACACCACGATTCTTGCTAATCCCAAGATACTGGCGGTCAATAAGCAGCTCGGACAGGTCTATATCGGCACCAAGATCGGCTACGTATCTCAGACCACACAAACACAGACTTCGACGACTCAGCAAGTTGAGTTCCTCGATACCGGTACCAAATTGTCTTTCAGGCCGTATATAGGTGACGACGGCTACATCCGGATGGATATCCATCCTAAGGACAGCTCCGGTACCTTGAAAGCCAATGACATACCTGACGAGTTCTCAACAGAACTGGCTACCAACGTAATGGTCAAAGATGGCCAGACGATTGTTATCGGCGGCCTATTTAGAGATGTTGTGGTTACAAGCCGAAGCCAGATACCTCTGTTAGGAGATTTGCCGCTTGTAGGAGGGCTCTTCAGAGGTACTAACGATTCGACTACACGCCAGGAAGTGATAGTACTGCTTACGCCTCACATCATAAGCGAGCCGGAAGAGACGAACAGCAATGCCAGAGTGGACGATGTTCGCCGTAAGAGATATGGCGCAAGAGATGAATTGCAGTGGGCAGGCAGAGCGAGATTGGTAGAAGACCGTTATGCAGAAGCCGCGAGATTCTACGTTGAAGGTGATACCGCGGCCGCAATGAAAGAGCTGGCATTTGTGCTTGAAGTTCGCCCGACGTATTTGGAGGCGATACGGCTGAAAGAGAGAATTATTGCTGAGACGTCTCCGGATGAGGTGAACATGATTGAAAGGATTATGCTTGACAACGTTGAGCGTGAAGATTCGGACAAGTGGCAGAGAAGGTAAACAATTGATTATTGAATATTGACTATTGAAAGAAAGAAACAGGAGTCTTGATTCTGAAGCAATAGTCAATAGAAAATAGTAAATTAATTAGGATTGTTGTTTTGATGTTCAGAAGAAGCTTATATGCGATAGTCACGGGAATCGTGGCGTGCAGTTTGTTTGTAGGTGGCCTCGCCGAGTGGCAGGACTCTGGCACGGAAGAGGGTCGGCGCTACGCCGGTTATGAGCAGCGGATACCCGTTGTGTCGGTGTGCTGTATTGTTGCGGCTGTGGGCGTGATTTGTCTGGGCTGGTACCAAATGAGGCTGGCCGGGACGGTCACGTCCATAGCCAAACTTGTTCAGGACAACAAAGCAAGTGACATCGATGCTGATAGGGGTTTCTTCGCTCCGCTCAGAATGGCAACAATAGACGAATTGTACAAAGCTGTTGATGAGCATTTTGCCGGTTGTACTGCTCGTACTGCTGAGTACGAAAAGCAAATCAAGGATTTGCAGCTTCAGATTCAACTTTCACAAAGACGGGGGAAAAACACTGAGGCGATTATATACAGTATTCGTGATGCCGTTATCGTTATTGATGAGTCTGACAGGCTGTTAATGGCAAATGATGCGGCCGGCCGACTTTTCAATTTTGATTTTAAGAATTCGCAGCACAAACCTGTCAGCGAGCTAATAGGTCCGGAGCAAAGCGAATTTGTGGATTTTCTAAGCCACAGCAGACAAAGTAAGGGGCGGGCAACGAGAAAGGACATCGAATTTTTGGAAGAAGGGACCCCAAAGACTTTCGATTGCATTGTTTCGTGTGTTTACTACCAAGGCCAGCAGGTTTGTGGAGCGGTGGCGGTGCTGCACGATATTACGCGTGAGAAGCAAATTCAACTGATGAAAAATGATTTTGTAAGTCATGTTTCACACGAGCTAAAAACACCTCTTGCATCTATCACAGCCTATACGGAAATGCTCGCTGATGGTGAAGCTGATGATGAAGAAACAAGAAAAGAGTTTTATTCGGTGATTCAGAGTCAAGCCCAAAGGTTGAATCGGCTGATTGAAGACATCCTAAATACTTCGCGCATAGAATCAGGCCTTATAAAAGTAAATAAGGAGCCGGCCAGCTTGACAATGCTCGTAGAAGAACAGTTGCAGATGATAAGAAGCTACGCTGAAGAAAAGAATGTAGAGGTCATTGGGCAAAAACCGATCGTATTCGACCAGGTGTACGTGGACAAGGATATGATTCGTGAGGTCATTGTTAATTTGTTAAGTAACGCTGTCAAGTATACTCCGTCCGGGGGCTCAGTAAAGATTGAAATCGAAGTTGACGAAGTCGCGACTCTGGCACGGGTCAGTATAACTGATACGGGAGTTGGTATTCCCGAAGATGAAATCGAACATGTCTTTGATAAGTTTTACAGGGTTGTTGCCAACGAAAAGCAGGCCAAAGGGACGGGCCTGGGGCTTAACCTTGTTAAGCAAATTGTTGAAAAGGTTCACGACGGCAAAGTATTCGTTACGAGCCAGGTCGGTATAGGGAGCACTTTTGGCTTTGAGCTGCCTCTGGCAACAAGGCAGGCGGCTTGAGTTGTGTAATATTGTTGTAGTAAAACAATCGTGCGCTAAATGTTGCACGCTGTAAGTTAGTTTTTTGAGGAGGCAAGATAATGGCAGGCAAGAGAGTTTTAGTGGTGGATGACGAGATACACATCGTTCATGTGGTAGCGATAAAACTTCGTAATAATGGATATGAGGTTCTATCGGCAGATAACGGTGCCGAGGCCTTTGAGCTGGCCTGCAATGAGAGGCCGGATATTATTGTTACGGATTATCAAATGCCGGTTATGACAGGGCTGGAACTTCTGGAAAAGCTTCGGCAGCGCCAGGAAACGAAAGATATACCAGTGATTATGCTGACTGCCAGAAGCTTTGCTATTTCGAAAGAGCAGCAGGAAGATTTGCGAATATCGGGCTGTCTGAGCAAGCCATTCAGCCCTAAGGAGCTGTTGGGGAACATTGAAGATGTTCTGTACCAGAAGCAAGTGATGGTAAGCAATTGATGATTAAGGAAAAGCATTAAAATAATTGATGGGAAATGATCGGTAGTCCGCAGTCCGAAGGACTTTGCGAGAACACCTGTCGGTGGAAGCTATGTTGGATACGGTCGGAAAAACTTTAAGACTGTCACAACGGCGTGAGCTTGAGAGCTTTGGTGCCAGGATAAATAAGTTTGGTGCTAATTTTGCAGTTTGTAATACCGAGGACGAACTTGTCTTACTGTGCGAGGGCGGCAGATTCAAGAGCAGCCGGGAACAGTTAATAAGGCTGAGCCGGCAAACTTTAGACCAAAACGGCGAGAAAAGCTGTTCCGACGCCGCCGGCGTGCCGGTATGGAGTTTTGGTGATGCAAATTTGGTTTTGGCTGCCGTTCTGAAATCTGCTCGTGTCAGTAACAAAGGGGGAGAAACTATTGGAACGGCTTTGATTGACTTAGGTGATAAATCCTCGTACCACAACGGCACGCCGTCGTGCGATATACGCAATGCTAATCCGCTTCAAGCCGACAACGAGTATTTAGCGGAAATGCTTAGGCTTTGGGTAGAGAAATTTCAAGCCGAGACAAAAGCCGAGCAACAAATTGAAATGGTTGGCACTGAGCTGGCGCAGACCTACAAAGAGCTGGTGCTGCTTCACAAGCTCAGCACAAATATGAAGGTTACCGAATCGGATGCCAACTTTCTCCAGATGGCTTGTGACTGCCTGACCGAAATTGTTTTTGTCGAAGGCATCGCAATGTTGTTAGAGAGGTCTATAGATGACAAGCAGCAGCTGGTAGTAACAGCCGGGTCAGGATTGATAGATATAGATGAACAAACGGCGTCTATTTTACATAGTAGATTGATAGAGGAAATAAACAGTGGTAAAGAGGCGCTGCTGGACAGCGAAGTGGATTCGGCATTCAAATATGATTGGCCGAGCAACATAAAAAATATTATTGCGGTACCTTTATACAGCAAAGAAAAAGCGGAATCTCACTTTGCAGGGCGAACTCAGAATGGCAACTACGTAATGGGGTTGATGATTGCAATAAATAGAATCGGCAAACAGGATTTCGACAGCACGGATGTAAAACTATTTAATTCAGTGGCCAGTGGATGTGCCGTGTTTATCGAGAATGGCAGGCTGTTTAAGGACCTCAAAGAATTATTCATTGGCTCGTTGAAAGCATTGACAAGCAGTATTGATGCCAAAGACAAGTACACACACGGCCATTCCGAAAGGGTTGCGTTTATTTCTCGATGGATTGCTGAAAGGCTGTCCGAGCAAGCACAATTGGATGAAGAACAAATACACATAATTTATTTGGCTGGATTGTTGCACGATATAGGAAAAATAGGGATAGAGGAAGCGGTATTATGCAAGAACGGCAAGCTGACTGAGCAGGAATTCAACCGGATAAAACAGCATCCATCGATAGGAGCAGGTATTTTACATGAAATAAAACAGATGCGTGATATTGTGCCGGGTGTATTGTGCCATCACGAACGAGTTGACGGCAAGGGATATCCCGGCGGTTTAGTCGGCGAGCAGATACCACTGACGGGCAAAATTGTCGGTTTGGCAGATAGTTTTGACGCAATGACTTCAAAGCGAACTTATAGAGACGCAATGAGTGTGGAACAAGCGCTTGAAGAGATAGAGAAAGGATTGGATACGCAGTTTGACAGGAAAGTCGGCAGAGTATTTCTTGATAGTGATGTCTGTCAGCTCTGGGACATCATACAGAATGGTTTCAGCGAAATTTACGGGAGCAGTGATTATGTACAATATGGTGCTGCTGCTGTGGGGACGCTAATCAGATGAAAATCAAGATACAGGATTATAACGAGGTTACGGTAGTTGAGATGCAGGGCGAGCTGGGTGGTGACGATACCGAATTGTTCCAACGTACAATCACTGACATAATCGCAAAATGTAAGGCAGGTGTTGTGCTTGATATGAGCGGTATGGGATTTATTGACGGAGAAGGATTGGAACAGTTGTTGTGGGCGCATGACTATTGTAACCAGAACAAACTTGAGCTTAGATTAGCGGGGCTTGATGAAAACTGCTTGAGAATCCTGGAAATCACTCGACTCGAAAAAGAGTTTGACCACTACGCGGAACTTGCCGAGGCAGTAAAGAGTTTTGCATAATGAGTTCGTGGTTCATTGTTCGTAGTCTATAAGCGACGGGGTACGAGTATCGAGAATCGAGTATGAGTCAAATAGCTGTGAAAAATAAGATGCAGCTTGGGCAGCTACTGCTTGCGCGTGGCGTCGTAACTGCTGAGCAGATTGAAAAGGCTCTGACTGAACAGACAGACAAAGGCCATCGCAAGCTGCTTGGCGAGCTTCTGGTGGAGATGGGCTATTGTACGGAGAATCAGATAGCCTCGGCCCTGGCGGAGGCGTATGGTGTGCCGTACGCGCAGGTTGGTCCGAAGATATGCGACACCAAGGCGATTGAAATTTTACCGAGAGACTTTCTCGAAGAATATATCGTTCTGCCGCTGTTTAAGGTTCATGATGTGCTCACAGTGGCGGTCAGTGAGCCGACAAACGTATTTTTGATAGATGAAATAGAGCGGATAAGCGGCTGTAAAGTTCAGATAGTATGTTCGACGAGCAAGGACATCAAGGCCACTCTTCAGACGTATTTGCCGGCGGCCAATGTCTTTGTCATTGATGACATTATCGATGACGAGGGGCTGGAAGACTTTACGCTGATAGAAAATATTACGCAGGATATAAGCGACCTCGAGGAGGTGGCCGGCCAATCGCCTGTCGTAAAGCTGGTTAATTATCTGCTTTATAACGCAGTGAGGGAAAATGCCAGCGACATTCACATAGAGCCGGATGATAAAAAACTACGGGTTCGATACAGGGTTGATGGAAGGCTATACGAAAAGATATGCCCACCTCACCAGATGCATTCTGCGATTGTTTCGCGTATCAAAATTATGGCTGAGCTGGACATCGCTCAGAGACGTCTGCCGCAGGACGGCGGTATCCATGTTTTAGTAGAAGGCAGGCCCATAGATTTGCGGGTATCAGTTATGCCGGGTAACTTTGGCGAAAAAGTGGTTATCAGAATTATCGACCCGCAGAAGATTCTTTACAGCCTTGAGTCGCTTGGATTTACATATGAAAATCTTCAGTTGTTCAGGCAGGTAATGCAATCTCCGAACGGTATAGTTTTGGTAACAGGTCCGACCGGTTCGGGTAAAAATACCACCCTTTATGCCGCACTTGTTGAGTTAAACAGCGATGAGGTCAACATCTGCACGGTGGAAGACCCGGTGGAGTGCAATATTGAGGGTATAAATCAGTTCCAGGTAAACGAAGGTGCAGGTTTTGAATTTTCAACAGCCCTTCGAAGTTTATTAAGGCAGGACCCGGATATAATAATGGTTGGCGAGATTCGTGACGAGCCCACAGCCAATATTGCGGTACAGGCGGCACTGACGGGTCATCTGGTTCTTTCAACTCTGCACACGAATGATGCCCCCGGTGCGGTAACACGTTTGCTGGATTTGGGCGTGGCTCCTTATCTTGTAAGTGCTTCGCTGATTGCGGTCTTGGCCCAGCGGCTTGTGCGAAAGATATGTCTGAATTGCAAAACAGAGTATGAGCCGCCGACGAGCATAAAGAAGGTCGTTGAAAAAACAGGTGGAGAAGCCCCGAAATTTTATCGCGGCGTGGGTTGTAAGAAATGCCGGAACACCGGCTATGCCGGTCGGATTGCCGTTCACGAGCTGTTTGTGCCGAATGAGGAAATTATAGAAATGATTAATGAGCGGCAGAGCTTAAAGAAATTAAGAACCAAGGGACTTGAAAACGGAATGGTTTCTTTGCAATCGGATGGAATCGAAAAAGTAAAGGCGGGAATTATATCTATTGAGGAAGTATTGAGAACAGCGCAGACAGAGGCTTGATGTGCTTGGCTGTGTGTAATACTGTATCCGCAATGCGGGATAAGAATAGATGACTGTTTCAGCAGCAAAAACTACAGAAGAGCTTGATTCAGCAAAGAAAGGCCGGGATTTACCGCCAGCCGGCGGCAAGCAGGGACAAGGAAGAGATGGTTCTGGGGCCTTCAGGGACGTCGAAACTGATTCGAGTGCACAGATGCAAAAAGATTATGGACCGGCCTGGTCACGAACTACGCTACCGATGCATCAGCAACTCTGTAGAGCAAAGGTCAAGCAGGCAGATCTTATACTATTCACAACACAGTTGTCGGTGATGCTTGATAGTGGAGTGGTACTTAGCGATGCTCTTGATGCTATTGCAGAGCAGACTGAGTATGGGATTTTTAAGATGATAATTATGGATGTGGCAAAAACGGTCAAAAGTGGTGAGAATTTTTCTAAGGCGTTAGCCGGCTACCCAAGGGTTTTCAATACAATGTTTATCAGCATGGTGAAGGCCTCGGAAGCGTCCGGAAAAATGGCGGAAATGCTTAGAGTACTCAGTGGCTATCTGAACTTCGAATCCGAAACCCGCAAACGCATCAAAGGCGCACTTACGTATCCATTTATAATGGCGTTAATGGCCGTGGCGGCAACAGGGACTTTGATGTTTTTTGTTTTGCCGAGGTTTATGAGGATTTATGAATCAAAGGGGGCTGCACTACCAAAAATTACTCAAATTTTAGTTGGTTTCAGCAAAATGTTAGGGAGTTTTCAAGCCATGACGGTCTTCCTGACAACTGTGATATTGATGTCGGTGGGATTGTATTACTGGGCAAAGACTTTAACCGGCCGGCGGACGATAGATTTTATCAAAATCCACATACCTGTATTGGGCACAATGTTTATTGATGCGATAGTAACTCGAAGTATGCGTATTATGGCGACAATGGTCAATACGGGTGTGAACCTGCTGGAGTCGATAGTAGTGATTCAAGGCTCATGCGACAATTACTATTTTAAACGACTTTGGATTGGAGTGAACGAAAAGATTCGAGATGGCTACCAGCTGTCGGAGTCTATTATGATTTCACCGAGCTGTGAACTGATTGCGCCGGGTATTATCCAAATGCTCAAAGCGGGAGAAAAAAGCGGCAAACTTGGTGATGTCTGCGATAAAATATCGGTCTTCTATGAAAAAAAGCTCGAAGCTTCAATCAGGAACGTTATGGCGCTTATAGAACCGGTAATGATAACAATCCTGGGTAGTATTATTGGAACGATTGCTATAGCATTGTTATTACCGGTTTTCAGGATATCGAGCGTAATTGCACATTAAAGCCAAAAGCAAACGGGGCCCATACCGAATCAATCGGTATAAGCCCCGAATTGATGCAAATCTGCTATATCAACCCCGTTAGATATGAAAAATACGACGTTATCTAACGG
>CAZLIO010000058.1:0-11975 GCA_964559025.1 uncultured Pirellulales bacterium
CCCTTGCCGCCGATTATCAGCACAGAGACCTTCATCGCTTTATTCGCTTCGAGTCCGAAGGACGTATGGGCGCAAAAGTCATTCTCAAAACGAAGCTCTCCAACCGCAGGTCCCGACAGTGACATTACGTGCGCGCCCGAATTGTAAATCCTGTCCGGTGAATCGAAAGCCGCCGCGACCATATCGGACGGCTCCCAGATTACGCCGATATAATTACCATTCTGCGCAATCGCCATAAGAGGAAAAGTTATTTTGACCGGCCCAGGCACCCGGCGGATATGTTCCGGCGTCTCTATGTCTGCGGTACTGCTGCTCGGCTCATCACAAAGATATTCTACGCCTGCGAACAGGCCCTGGTATTTTCTTTCGCCGAACGTGCCGAGACCCGGGAAAATCGTCAGCCACGGAATGTGGACAATGTCCCTGTCTTTATTTACTTTTAGCTCGATTTCTACTATAAGTGTTCCTTCCTGTTTCGCAGGCCTTACGATTTTTTGAATTTCCCACTTTGCCCCCCTACTGTCTTTAATAACAGCCTTACTTCTAAATTCGCCTTTTGCCTTACTCCTAAATGTAACCTTCGCGTCTTTCAGATTGAGCCATTCAGGACTCTCGTCAAAAACCATACCGAGCAATTCGCACTCGTATCCCGCAGCCATTTCCACGCCGTCCACTTTAAAAGTGAAATTTCCCCATCCACCTCCATAATGTTCAAATTCCAAACTTCCCGATTTGACCGATACCCCCCTGCTTCCGATTTTGATTGGTCTTTTAGGTTTCTCTAACGATGGAACAGCTATTTCCCCAATCGCTTCTACCTTGATAAAGGCAACTGTAACTTCTCCCTGGCCCGTACATGGGTCAAGGCGAAAGCGGGTCCCGCGCCCTAATTTCTCCCGGATAACAAGGCTATAGTTGTACCATCGACCATCTTTTTGGGCAGTGAATCGAACGGAATGCCCCGCCCTAAACGCCCTGCCATAAAACAGCTCCGCACCTGTATCCGCGTTCGATTTCATCCGTATTCTTACTCTAATTATTTTCTCGCCGGGCAAATCTATCGCCGGCCCTTCTATCCAGGGGTCTTCCCCTGTGGATTTAACAAGCAGCCCTTCCGGCGATGAAGTTAGCTTTTCCACCCTGCTGTTCCCTGTCCAGCCTTTTGTCCCCTTTTTAAAGTCCCAATCGGCCACAGTATTTGCATAAGCTGAAACGGAAATCAGAAAAATGAACGTAAAAATCAACAATATCGGAAATAATCTTAATTTTTTTCCGGAGCTTACCGTAAATTCAAAGACAGGCATAAAAACCTCCTTCCGATTCAGTTTAAGAGGATGTCTTCTGGTAGTCATATTGATGTAACAATGTTTTTCTTTTACATTTGAATATCCCGGTTCCTGTTTGTCAGCCCGAAAATAAATGCGACCACCATCAGAGCTGCTGTTCCCGTCGCGCCTACGATAATACCATCAAGATTACACTGCGCCCACTGCCACGAAGCTGGCAAATTGCGGGCAAAAGTCCCCCAGCTGATAACGGCGATACTTACCCCGATCGATGCAAGACCCTGCCACAGGCGAAGGCGAACTCGCATAAAAGCCAAAAGAAACAAGCCCAAAAGCGCGCCGCCAAAGATTCCAGATATCTGCCACCAAATATCCAAAATACTCTTTGCCCGAATCATCAAAAGTGCGGCTCCTGTTCCAAGCAGGCCCCATACCACCGTTCCCAAACGCAGAAATAATACGCTGGCCCGCTCTCCAATATCCGGTTTAAAATATCGCTTATGGAAGTCCAGCAGTAAAACCGTCGCCGAGCAATTCAACGCCGAATCAACGGTACTCATTGCCGCCGCCAAAATAGCAGCGATAATCAGTCCCTTTAGACCTGCCGGAACCTGTGTCGCGATAAAGTAAGGGAAAACCTGGTCGCCCTTGGTTATGCCGGCCCGTACCAATTCGTCGCCTTGAGAATAGAGGGCAAAAAGCGTTGTCCCGATATAAAGAAAAACCGCAGTCAGCGGAATATATATCAGCATTGCAATCCAGATTGAGCGTTTCGCCTCTCGCTCAGTAGGAACAGAGCAGTATTTCTGCACGTAATTCTGGTCGGCCAACAAACTCCGCAGGGCCTCCGTGATTCCATAGATGAGCATCACCCATATCGTTCTGTCGAACAGATGCTTCTGAGAAGTTAGAGTAAATTTCAAGCTGCCGAAGCTGAATTTATTATTGTCAATCGCCGCTTGTATTAAGGGTTCCGGCCCCGAGAAAACATGAATGGACAAACTAACAGCGCAAAAGAGGATGCCAACAATCATAATCACTGATTGCATAACGTCGGTCCAAATCACGGCCTCCATCCCACCGAGCAGTGTATAAATAATAGTAATCAGGCCGATGACTATAATCACAACGCCAATGTTCCACGAAACAAATGTACTTAATAGCAAGCCGGCTAAGTAAAGAATTACCGCGACCCGCCCTATCATATACAGCACAAACGCCAGTGCTGCATAAACTCGTCCCCAGGACCCGAGCCTTTCCTCCAGAAAACTGTAAACGCTAATCAACTGCGCTTTTCGATAATATGGCACGGCGTATTTGCAAACCAGCCAGGTCACAGGTAAAATGCAAAGCGAGAAAATAATAGGATGCCAATTGCTATCGAAGGCCTTGCCCGGCGTGGCGATATATGAAATACTGCTGGTATAAGCGCTCATCACGGCCAGTCCGGCCGCCCAGGCGGGAATAGAACGGCCTGCAACCATGAATTGTTCCGCCGTCCGACACTTACGCGTGTAATAGACACCCATTCCAATCAGCACACAGCTATAGAGAATAAGGATGCCGATATCAATTGCACTAAGATTTCCCTGCATAATCTTTCAACCTGTCCAAAACCTGTTTTATCTTTCCGGTGTAATTCCCAGCTCTTTTACGTACTGCTGAATCCTATCATGCTCCGCTCGGCGAAAACGATGAAACGGTTCAGCCATGAAATCACTGCAAATACCGATACACGAAAGCGCACACTTAAGACCCTTTAGAAAGCTCGATTCATACTGTCCCACATTATAGATGGCGTTGCTGAGCTGCATTACCTTTTGATGCAGAACATCCACCTTCGGCAGGTCTTTTGAACACGCTGCATTATAAAGCTCGACATAAAGCTCCGGAATCAGGTTGGCCCCCCCACACACACCGCCGTGCCCACCTAACAAAATTACCTCAGCCAGCAGCTCCTCCTGTCCCATCAGAAGCGAAAACTCCGGCTGGTCTTTAAGCAGGGACTGAAGCCGGCGAAAATAAATCATGTTGCCGGAGCTGTCCTTTATACCTGCAATGCCCGGAAAGTCAGCCGCAGCCCGTATAGTCTCCGGCTCGTAAACCAGCTTGGTGTAGCTCGGCATATTATACAGAAACACCGGCAGCGGCAATTCAGACGTTAGGTGTCTGAGATATTCGAGAAGTTCCGCTTGCCCCGCGGGAAAGTAATATGGCGGCGCCAACACAACCGCCTGCCCACCGGCTTCCTGGGCCTTGCGGGCAATGTTTACCGACTCCACAAAGGACGTGTCGGTTATTCCGACCAACACCGGCACCCGTCCCTTAACCTGCCCGCAGACGCGTTCAATAAGTTCATACCGCAGCCGGTAGCTAAGACTCGGCGCCTCACCCGTTGTCCCTAAGACAAACAAACCGTGAACACCGCCGGCAAGAATATGCTCTATCAGCCGCTCCAGGCCGGCTGCATCAAGCGTATCCCTGTCAAGAAGCGGCGTAACCAGAGGCGGAATGATACCACGCAGCGGCCTCGGTAATACATTCGTGTTCGATTCCATCTTTATTGGTTCTCCATTCTACTATTAATTCGGTCACACAACTCAAGAAACGCCAGTACCCGTTCATCCGGCGTGCCGGCCTCAATATCCGCAACAACAACATCGCACGGGGCATATTCACCCGCGACCCTTTCCAGCTCCGTTCGGATTGTCTCCATTGTTTTGTTTGCCAGGTCCGTCGGACGGTACATCAGCGCACGCCGTGCATGAGTAAATGTTTTTCTCGCCCTGGACAGGTCCGAATCCAGCCCCATATCAATATAGCCCAGGTGAGGAACGCCGGCATAATCATCAACGTATGGGTCAGCGTTCCAGGCACAGTTGTGGATGCCGATGCAGCCAAAGGCCTCGGCAATCCGACAATCGAAAGCAAGGAGAATGTCACGGTACTGCTCTGGTGAGACCATATTGACTAAGCAGTTGCTCACCGTGAAGAAATCAACCTTTACGCCGCTCTCTAATTGTCGCTCATAAAGCCGCTTCGCCGTCTCAGTCATTGTAGTACAGATGCAATCAAAGAGGTGGCGGCAGCGCTGCGGCGAGTCAACCATATCATAGAAAAGTTTTTCACCGCGCAGGCGGTAGGCGTTATTGAGCACACCCTGGAAGTTGATGAATCCTTCCACCCGGCCTTCGTGAGCGGCGATCCAGTCCACCTGCGACATAAGCTCCTGAAAGAAAGTATTCCCGTCAAGGTCCGGCGGTTCGAGATTGTCAGCCTCATCATCGCTGAGGTAGCAATGTTCACAGTTCGGCCAGTTGTCCTCAGCATATACAATCGGAACCCCATAAATCGCGGCCACACAGTTGCAGCCGTAGGTGCCGGTCAGCAAATCCAGAGGTTTATCGGGACGGTCGATGCCGCCGATTCTTGTCTCGTGGAATCGGCGTTTTAATTCACTACGCATAACCAGGAGCGTTTGGCGCCGGTATGCCGGGTCGGTATGCCACCGCCGGCCGAAGTCAATCCCAACCGCGGCCCGGTACCAATTCGGCGTAAAGCCGATTTCCGGACGCAGAAATGGTTCGTCACCCACCGCCGGCCTCCGGGTGGCGGGTGACGCAGGCGTAATATAGCTTATCAATTGGCAAGTTTCAATGGACATTGCACCATACATTTTATCCCCTGATTGCGACAATGAAACTAAAAACTCACAACTGGATTTAGTATAATCGCTTTTATGAGTTTGTCTCAAGAGATAAAACGCAAAGCGCTTGAATTAGGCTTCGACCTGATTGGGATAACAGATGTCTCGCCATTAAACACTGAGCAGGTCGAAATGTTTACTGACTGGCTAAAGTCCGGCTATGCCGGGCAGATGAGCTACCTGCACAGCAATTTTGAAAAACGTACTCAGCCCGCCAAACTTTTGGAAAACGCACAATCAATAATCTGTGTCGCCCTGAATTATAAACCACCGAAACTAAAACAACCGGACCCAATTGCTCCAATGGGCATAATAGCAAACTATGCCCAATACGAAGATTATCATCCGTTCATAAAGGAACGATTGCGCAAACTATCCGAATTTATTAGCTTTGTCACCGGACGGGACCACAAATTCAAAATTTTTGTTGATTCAGCACCACTGCCTGAGCGAGCTTTGGCTGCATGGGCCGGACTGGGCTTTATCGTAAAAAACCGAATGCTAATAAATCCAAAACTCGGCCCCCAGATATTCTTAGGTGAAATCATAACGACTCTAAAACTTTCAATTGACGAGCCTATTTCTTGTCGTTCCGAGTCGGCCCTGGCGAACGAACAATCTATTGACAAATGTTCAAACTGCGATAAGTGCATCAGCGCCTGTCCGACAGGTGCCTTGATGCCTGACGGCCAATTCGACGGCAATAAGTGTATAAACTATCTGACAATAGAATACAAAGGCCGGATACCTCCCGACTTAGCTCAAAAAATAGCCGACCGGCTCTTCGGCTGTGACGATTGTGTCCTCGCCTGTCCCTATCAAATAGACGCGCCCGTATGCAAAAATAAACAGTTCAAATTCTATAATGACAGGGCAAAACTTAATCTGGACTGGATTTTGAATTTAAAACAGCAGGACTTCGACACCGAGTTCGCCGATTCCACGATTAGACGCACAGGCCTTGAAAGATTAAAAAGAAACGCCCGAATCTGCCTTGACAATATAAACCGTGTGATATAAAATACACGTATATTTTTATGGACAAAGAATACATCAAAAAACTTGCTGAAAACCCGCACTTAATTCCGGGCATTTATAACTATTGTGACCGGTGGTGCGAGCGCTGTCCGTTCACATCCCGCTGTATGAACTTTGCATTGAGCGAAGAGGAATTTGCCGACCCGCAGACCCACGATATAAACAACGAGGCCTTCTGGGAGAAACTGTCCGAAATTTTCCAGCTCACTCTTGAAATGGTCAAAGAAACCGCACAAGAGCAGGGCATCGACCTTGATTCCCTCGACATTCAGCAAGCTGCTGACGAGCGCGAATCCATCCGGAACTCCGCCAAAAACCACGAATGCCCCTGCGCAGCAAAGGTCTATGGGCAAATGGTGAACGATTGGTTCGATTCGGCAAAAGACCTGTTTGAGGAAAAGGCGGACGACCTGGGCTTACAAGTACGTCTTGAGCTGCCCGGTTCCGACCCGGCTGAAGAAGCAGACAATCTCAAAGACTCAGTGGACATCATTCGCTGGTACCAGCATTTTATTTATGTCAAACTCATCAGAGCGGTCCAGGGCAAACTGGAAGAAACCCCACAGAGTTTCGACGAATTTCCCAAAGACTCTGATGGCTCGGCAAAAGTCGCTTTAATAGCGATAGACCGTTCCATTGCCGCCTGGGGGCAAATGCGCGAACATTTCCCGCAGCGCAGGGATGACATCCTCGATATACTTGTGCACCTTGACCGATTACGCAGGAAAACTGAAACACTATTTCCCGATGCAAGAGCTTTTGTCCGACCCGGATTCGATTCTATAAAAAAGCACCGCTGACCGCACCTTCAAAATTGAGTTTACTTTGTAGAAAACTTTTACAAAATGTCATTGCGAGGCCCGAAGGGCCGGGGCAATCTCTTGCGCAGCAGGCAAAAAACCATCGTCGAGTTTGAGATTGCTTCGCTTTGCTCGCAATGACGACTTCTGAACTGATGTTTTCTACAGAGCAAATTGAGTTCAAAATCCGGCAGGGTAAGGATTAACCACAAGTGGATTTTAACTACTTAGATGACACGATATACTATATGTGAAATGCGAAAACAAATTACGGGGCAAGGAAAAAGTCGGTCTCGCAGGAGGGAACTTCGCAGCCTTGATAAACGTCAGTGTCTTGCAGTGTGAATATATCGTCCTTTGCGATGCCGATAAAACGGGTTTTTAGAAACCTGACATGGCCATCACCAAACATCACGTTCTGCCCGCGGCGATTGTGATTGATGCTGTTAAGAGTCAATAGCTTTCTGTTCAATTGAAGCTGAAGCCCTCTGGAAAAATCCTCCGGTAGTTGTTCAAAGAGTGGATTCCAGTCAGCCATTAAGACTTTTCGGCACAGCAGCTTGCTACTTCCGGTGTTATGGCATCTTATCTGGAAGCTGTAGGTTACATATCTTCTGTTGAGAAAATCTTTTAATTTTTTGATTTGTGAGTCATCAAGTTTCAAGGGTTTTTCACCCTTACAGCCCGGACAGACAAAGTTACTTAGCTCAACGTAGCCGCCTTTTGGCAAAAGGTATATATGACGGGTATTGGATTGATTCTCATCGCCCTGGTCACCAACCTTCCACCACAGTGCTCCTGCTGTAGTTGCAACAGCAGGCGATTGACCATCATTATCGGAAATGTAATTGCTTAAACCCTGAAAGATACCGCCCATTTGCATTTGGCATCGCTGCCGCCGGTATCTTTGACGCGCAACACCCAGCGTTGGAAGCAGAACCCCGACTATAAGCATAAACACCGCAGCCGCCGCTGCTATTCTGCCCAAGTTCCACCATAACTGGCTCTTAGTGACAACATTTCGGGTTTGCTCGCCTGCAAGCAATTGCTGGAGCTGACGCTGGCTTGAATCAGCAAGATTGTTAACTCGCAAAATAGTGTGCTCTACGAGTTTATTTGGGCAGGATTCAGGCTCTAAGCTATCGAGCGGTGCAATTGCAGCTTTGAGCCTGAAGTGAATTTCGGCAGCTTCTTTGTTTGTTGAAATTAACGCCTCTGCCTCAGCGTTCTCTTTCTGTGATGTCAAGCCTATACAATAATCAAATAATAACTGTTTCTGCTCGTTGTTCAGCGGACTCATTTAGTTTTCTTGCTCCCAACTGATGCTTTCCACTCTTTGGCAAAACGACCAACAGCCGTGTGCAGTCTGCTTTTAACTGTACCGATAGGTATACTTAAAATCTCGGCCATTTGTTTGTAGGAAAATCTGTTAAAATAAGCCAAAACCAATATTTCTCTGAGGTTGTCCGGCATATCCGCTATAATTTGTCTAACGCGAAAAGCGGTTTCGCTCTTTTGGAGTTCCTCGTAAGGCATTGTGTTATAAGAAGTAACAGTATTCAAGACATCATCAAACGACAAATCATCCGAATCCCCCATAGTGCCGATGGGAATGGCATTTGTTCGCTGCCATTTGCGAAGGGCATCTTTTGCTTTGTTGGCGGCTATGGTGAACAGCCAAGGGCGCAGCGGTCGGTTTCTATCGAAGCTCTCCCGGCTGGTAAATAACTGCAAAAAGGTCTCCTGAAAAACGTCTTCGACAAGCTCATGGCGGTTTAAAAACAGCCGTAAGAAGGCGTAAAGGCCATTTTTATAACGACTTACGATTTCACGAAATGCAGCCTCCTCCCCGTCTGTATAGCGGTCGAGGAGCTCTCCATCCGTCAATTTTTTCAAACCAGGATTCATGATTTTTTACATTCAAAAAAATCGCTCAAACAATAATATTATAAGCGATTAAAAACTAAATTAAAATCCTAATCGCAGGCAATTCACATAAATCTGGTGAAATAAACTCGTTTGGCTCGATTGCTAAGACAGTTGGCTGCGCGGCTGTGAATACACGCAATTCTTAGATTTTCAAAAAAATGTTGAATATGGCGTTTTATATCGGACATCGGCGGATCCAAGGTATAAATATTTGTTAGGGATTCGCACAAGCCGAGGTCGTATCATCGGCTACGATTGGACACTCCGGAAAGCGGCTCCCCAATTACCTTCCGACATTTAGTTTTTCAGATTTTCGGCAATATATTTTATAAGTCTCTGCTTTACAAACGCTTACAACTGCTTGTGGGGACTCTAAAAATCAGCTCTGTTTCGTATTTTTGGGCATTTTTTCGTATTATTTCGTAAAAACTCACAAAAATTTGTGAAAAATGTGTACTTTTTGTTAATTATTCAAAGGGGGACACCTAACTGACTCAACTTCTTAAGATGTTGGGAATTGATAAACAAAGCGATTTGTCTGTCGCGATACTCGATGCCCGTAATTCATAATTCGCGGCAAGTGTGCGCAATTACACAAGCGCACAAGTAAGCAATTTATTGCCTTTCCAAAATCTCATAAAAATATTTGAAATTTCGTCTAAAGATTCTGCTTGACGAAAAGGTGACAAATTTGATATAAATAGAATTGTTTAGATGTGTGGATTTTGCTCTTCTGTCGAGTTAATTTCTGGTAATTTTACATTTATTAGCTTAGCCGAAAGGCCAATAAACGAAGTACATTGTTTCAAGTAAAAACTTTGTACTCCGAAGTGGTGGTTTATACATCTCGACTAAGGGCCCATATTGGGCTCTTGCCTGTCTCGGCGTGGCCGCCGGGCCACGGCGGGCTTCGCCCTGACGAGAGCCACGATGGAAAGGAAGGAGGTAGTGGCAAGTCATAAAAAATTTGCAATTTTCATTTTTTGTTCTCAATCAGCCATTAATATATAGCACGCGCACTATTGTCGGAAAAGCTCAGTGTTTAACAAAATTAGGAGGAATACTTATGAAAACGGTAGTTATGGCAATCATTCTAATTCAAGCTGGTATCGTATTCGCTCAGCCCGTGGACGAGCACACGTTGGCGTATTGGAAAATCGATGAAGGCAGTGGGGACTTTGTTGAGGACTCTTCATCGTACGGTAACCACGGTACCGTCGAAAATGCAGTGTGGGTAACAGATGCAATGACCGGAGGAGCGGCTTTGGAATTCAATGGGCAAAACTCCCAGGTCGTTGTGGCCGACAGCCCGAGCCTGCATCCGGACACAGGCGACATCACCATAGGAGCCTGGATTAAGGTGTTTTCCAATCCCAAGAGCTGGAGCAACGGTGGATCGATTGTGTACAAAGGCAATGCCTATCAATGGATCGTTAACATAGACGGTAATCTTTGGTTGGGCATCTGGGGAGGTCGTCTCACGTCGACAGGGACCTACGATTTCGAAGACCACCTTGACGAGTGGCATCATGTCACAACGACATACGACAGCGCCACCCAGCAAGGGCAGATTTACGTGGATGGGGAACTCAATGTCGAGGGAACTATCAACGCGGCGATCGATCAAACCACTAATGAGCTCTACCTCGGCTACAAGGCTGATGGTGGCGGTCGTTTCCACGGAATCATTGATGAGGTGCGTATTTCAGATATTGTGCGCACCCAGGATGAGATTAAGGCTTCTATGCTGGGCTCAGCGGGCTACCCCCCCGCTCGAGGTCCTGACCCGGAAGATGGTTCCCTGCTCGAGAGCACATGGGCCAATCTTTCCTGGAAGGCCGGTGATTTTGCCGTCTCGCACGATGTATATTTGGGCGAGAATTTCGATGATGTAAACGCCGGAGCCGAAGGCACTTTCCAGGGTAACCAAGCCGGAACGTTTATAGTTGTCGGCTTTCCCGGATTTCCCTTTCCGGACGGTCTTATTCCGGGCACAACCTATTATTGGCGAATCGATGAGGTCAATGATGCCGAGCCCAATAGTCCGTGGAGAGGCGATGTCTGGAGTTTTCACGTCCCCTCCAGAGAGGCTTATAGGCCTGAGCCGGCTGATGGGGCCAAATTCGTCGATGCGGATATGACGCTTAGCTGGATGCCGGGTTTCGACGCAAAGTTACACACGATATACTTTGGTGATAATTTTGATGATGTAAACAATGCCTCAGGAGGACTGCCCCAGGCAGATGCAACTCATACTCCCGGCACGCTCGAATCAGAGAAGACGTACTATTGGCGGGTCGATGAGTTTGACGGCGCCGTCACGCATAAAGGCGATGTTTGGACTTACACGATCCTGCCGGTCATAGCCGTAGCTGAGGACCCCAATCTCCTCGCCTGGTGGACGTTTGATGAAGGTATGGGTACTACCGCCCTCGACTGGTCCGGTCACGGCAATCACGGGATACTCTTTGGTCCGGGATGGACCACGCCGGGTTTGCTCGGTGATGCCTCCATGAACTTCAAAGGCAGCGCCTACATGGCGATTCAGAACCTCAGTTATAACAGCTCGGACAATACCGAGGTGACGGTCTGTACCTGGATTCGGACGGAGAGTCCGGGCCAACAGTACATTATTTCGTTTGATCGCGACCAGTACTGGCGCCTGAGTATCAGCCTCAACGGCGTCGGCCCCGGCCAAATCGGATGGCATGTGATGACCAGTGATGGACAGATTGATTACGGCAGTGCTGCACGGGTGGACGACGGCCGCTGGCACCATGTCTGTGGTGTGTTCGATAACGGACGGATGACCCTCTATATCGATGGCTCGCCCGAACCTTCGGTCAGCGGAGGCAGGACCTTTGGCACAGGCAACACTCGCTTCGGCTTACTGGGCGCCAACTGCGAGGCCGCGACCTTCAATGGCAACCAGGGCACCGGCAGCCCCCTCGCGGGCGACGTAGATGACATGCGCATCTACAACAGGGCCTTGACGCTGGAAGATATCATACTGGTTATGAGAGGAGACCCATTACTTGCCTGGAATCCAAGCCCGGCTGATGGGTCAACACCGGACATCAAAAACGCAACGCCTCTTACCTGGTCGCCGGGGGATAATGCGTCTGAGCACGATGTGTACTTCGGCACGGATAAAGACGCTGTGGATAATGCGGACACATCAACGGCTGACATATATCGAGGCCGACAGGGTACTGC
>CAZLIO010000059.1:0-3450 GCA_964559025.1 uncultured Pirellulales bacterium
GAATATGAACAAGCTGCTGCAATCAAAAAAACGTGGCTCTGCAATACCGCTGGCAGTGGTTGCGGTCTTAATATTGCTTGCAATGGGTACAGGACTGCTGAGTCTTGGCTTGCACAGCCGCATTAACTCCATACGAACTACCTCGGACATCGCAGCCCGCTCCGCCGCCGACGCCGGATTGATAAAGGCTCTCTTTGAAATGAATGAGAAGCTGAAAGTTAAACCCTGGAACGGCAGCAGCCTGCCACAGGAAACAAATACAAGCCTGCCCAATAGTGACGCAGTCTTTAGTTACACAGTTACCGGTGATCTCGGCAGCGGCTATACTGTTGAGTCCACTGGAGTTTCCGGACAGGCCCAAAGAACAGTTAGCTGCACTTTACAACTGAGGGGGCCGTTTGAAGCAGCAATTTTCACGGAAAACGGACTGGAGCTAAAAAACTCAGCCGTGGTGGACTGGTTCAATTACACCGAAGACGATAAAATTATGCAAATCGGCACGAACAACACCGCATCAGGCTCCGTTGTTTTGAGAAACTCGGCAACTGTATATGGTGATGTAGTTGTGGGTATGGGCGGAGACCCAGGTGTTGTTATTAACGACTACGGCGCGACTGTAACCGGCGATACCCGCGCCTTGACTGAAAGATACGTTATGCAGCCAGTAACAGTGCCGGAGTGGCTGGAATCGCTGCCCTCCAGCGGGGTTATACCAGATGATACAGATGATACAATAACCGCTTCCGCGAGGTATAGCAGCATTGACCTTGGGAACAGCGAAACAGTTACAATCAGCGGGGACATCACACTTTATATTACCGGCGGCATAATCCTCGGTAACTCTGCTGAGCTGGGGATAGAGGAGGGTGCCTCTTTGACCCTGTATTTAGGTGGGGATTTTGAAGGTAAAAACTCAAGCACCGTTAACAATGAGACTCAGGACGCTCAAAAACTCAAAATATACGGTCTCGATAGCTGCCAGACTATTCAGTTTAAGAACAGCAGCGATTTTTACGGAGCAATTTACGCCCCCAACGCGGATGTAATAATGAACAACTCCGCTAACATATACGGGTCAGTTGTATCCAAGAGCTTTGACCAACGAAACTCGGGCACCTTTAACTATGACGTGACGCTGAGAGATGTTAGTATAAATGATGAAGCTGTGTACTTCGCGATAACAAACTGGCACGAGTAATATAATAAGCAAACCAACCTGATAATCAGGTTTGACTATATGGCAGCTTCGGTCTAAAATCCCGACTTAGGCAAACCAGCCTCAACAAGCTCGGCCGGTATAACACCGGACAGTTGCGATATCAATCCCGTCCCGTCTTAGACGGGCGGGGTCAATTCTCAACACACATTTCCAAAATTAATTTGGGTGTGGCTAATTTTTATGTCAGTGCACAACTGTATCTTGGACAACAAGATACCCGCAATTGTCATTCATTGCGAGTCCGCCTTTGGCGGACGAAGCTCGTGCTACGTAGCGAGTACTTCGCAGAACAAAAAAATGCCTTATAGCCACGCTTTGGCTGGGTAAAGCTGTTTATATCGGACATCAAAGACATATTTTTCTACATCATAAGCATATAGGTCAGCCATTTTGTCTTCACCTCAAACATTTCTTATACTTTAATCAGGTTATAGAGAAGTTATTAAAAGTCTCTCTAACGTGGTGTGTTTTCCGGGGGGGAAAAATGGCACCCGTAAAAAAGAAATCAGCACGTCCAAATCGCAGGGGCTCTGTGCTCATCATATCTATGATATTCGTGCTTATATTTTCGGCCTTAGCTGTTTCGATGGCCACGTTGTCCGGCACTAATGTCCAGCTTGCTTCAAATCAGCACAAGGCCAATTCAGCTCTGTCGTCCGCTCAGTCAGGAATCGAATGCGGAAAATATATTATTTCCACAATCAGTTTCGGAGAGACCGGCTTAAACTATGTTACAGTCGCACAAGCAAACCAGGTTTGGACGGACCTGTGCCAACACCTTCAGAACACGGCTCTTGACGGGCAGACAGTACAATCCGCCAGTAGGTTCACAGATGCAATTGGCAGCGGCGATGAGATTATTACTCCGCCCATCAATTTCGGCAGCAACAACGCAGACTTTGTGTTAAGGCTCTATCGATATGACAGTGATCCTTATATAATCAAGCTACAATCCATAGGCACTGATGGCGGAGTGACGAGAAATATAACTATGGATATGGAAATCACAAAAGACAGGGGTGTTTTAGATTATGCCATTGCCAGTAGAGGGCGAATGTGGCTTACTGGTGATACGACCATTCACGGCAATCTTTATAGCTCGTGGGACCGCCCTGAGATATCACCCTACAATATGACCAGCGAATCAAGCGTGCTGGGTACCATCAATACAGTCTTGACTTTGGAACAGATTGAGGCCCAAAGCTATCAAATGGAAACTCTCGACGAATATGGAAATCCTATGTTTGATGAGGATGGAAATCGTATCTACAGTCCTGCAGACGAAATTCAGGCCTACCACGAAGGCATCACTTATGGACAATCGGGACAAAACATGCCGGGTACGGATATATCCGATTATGATACTGATATTTACAATAGTGGTCTTACGGAGATCCCATCCTGTCCAACTGAAGATAGAGAAATCGAATATTTCCCCCATGTGGAAGGTGATTACAATCAACCCAGTAGTAGCGGGAGCAGAAAACTAAACCGCCACGTTTATGAAAGTCAGACGTTTAACAATGCGAAGCTGCCTAATAACCGTAACGCGTTGTTCAGAAATTGTACTTTTGAGGAGGTCTTATATGTAGAGTGCGCAAAAAGTGGCAGCTCTTACTATAACAATGTCCGATTTGAGAACTGCACTTTCAACGGCGTGGTTGTAACTGATACACCACAAAAGTTCAAGTGGATGTATAATACTCTCTATTTTACCGGTGAAGCTACCTTCGAAAACACATCGAGCATACCGGAAGCCACGATCCTCGCACCCCATTTCAACGTGAACCTGGGTAATACCAATCCGGCGCAGAACGACAACAACGTGCTCACTGGCGCCATCGTGGGAGGGATCGTTGATGTGCGTGGCAATGCGCAAATAAACGGAACAATTATTTCGATGTGCGATACTACACAATGGAGCAGCGGCTATGTAACCAATATTGGTGCTACCCTCGAGGACGGAGGCTCTGAGACAACCTCGCTGGGTGATGTCGGTGTAATCAGTATTACACCAGATCCAGACCAGATGCTGCCCAGCGGGATTTTGAGCCCTATCATAATCAAGCCCTTGCAAAACACCTATTTCGAGGGGATATAACAGTTACAAATCAAATGAGGTAAATCGGAAAAAAATCAACAATTATTTTAAGAAGAGCAAAAATGAATAAGATATTTATGCATATCCTGGGAATCGCCATGGCGATTGCGATGGGAATTCTCCCGGCAGG
>CAZLIO010000059.1:3460-11904 GCA_964559025.1 uncultured Pirellulales bacterium
TTGCTATGGTATTATTTATAATCGCTGTCACTGTAAACACAAAATGGATAGGTGAATCTGACAACCGCAAGGTTGATTATCCAAACAACCAGGGTAATGAAACTGAACCTGAAATTTTCTCAACATATAACCAAATCGACAGTAACAGTATCAGTGACAACACCCGGGACTCTGAGTCTGTAAGAAGTGCATCCAAGAAACGTCTTACTTCAAGGCGCATCATCAGAAAAGAATTTGATGAGTCGCTGTTTGATGTCTCATATACCGATGATCCAACAGATTACCCCAGCGAAGATTCATTTAATAATGATAATGACCGTGATATAAACCGTATTGATAACTACGAGGATGCGAAAGCGGCTGATGTCATTGAATGAAGATAATTCCGATCAAGCAGATTCATTACTGAATCCATACCTAATTATTATCGACGGAACAGGAATTAGCTCAACTTTAGCAGCCAAAGTTTTCCTCTCGATATAAGAAGTATCTGATTTTCACCCCCAAACCGGAGGACATGGATTTGTGCCGTTCTAAAGTTACAGCGTATAATTCTTGACACACAGGCCGGTCTGTGCGATAATCCCAGCCTTTTAGGGAATTTGGCCTAAAAAAAACAAAAGTATCGCGCGAAATTATAGCGGTAAAGTTGTGTTTCGGAGTAAACACCGCCCCTGCGGCAGGGGCGGGGCAAATTACAGCTATACGCTGTTTTTGGGCTTGTATGCAAGAATGATTAGACCTGCAAAAGAAAATTCGACTAAAATCACGGATATTTTAGCGAGATACCCTGCAAACCGCGGGAGCCTGATACCAATCCTGCAGGACATACAGGAAAAGTCCGGCTACTTGTCGCAAGAAGCAGTAGAAGAGCTGGAGAGGCTGATGGGGATATCGGCCAACGAGATATACGGAGTGGCCACATTTTATACGCAGTTTCGTTTCAGCCCGCCGGGGGAGCACACCATCCGGAGCTGTCAGGGAACAGCGTGCCACGTTCGTGGGGGCCACCCGCTCCTCCAGAAATTACAGCAGCATCTGGGAATCACAGCCGGCCAAACGACCGCTGACGGTAAGTTTGACCTCGAACGCGTGGCCTGTCTGGGCTGCTGTGCACTGGCGCCGGTCCTCTCGGTAGACGGCAAGGTGCATGCACAAATAACCGCGAAGAAAATCCCATCCATACTTTCTCAATACGCCGGCAAGGAGGACGACGAGAACACATGACATCATTGCATCAGGCCTTTACTGAAGCTCAATCTCAATGGCGCAAGCTCCAGGAAAGTGAATCCCCTATTTTCTTCGTTGGTGCGGCAACATGCGGTCGCGCCGCCGGCGCCGGAGAAGTTCTGCAGTGCCTTCGCAGCCATATCGAAGCCAAAAAACTGAAAGCTCAGGTCATCGAAGTAGGCTGCCTCGGGCCGTGCTCATTTGAGCCGCTGGTAATCGTGCACAAAAGCGGCGCACCACGTATATGTTATGGAAATGTCGGTCCCGATGAAATAATCCATATTCTCGAAAATCACGTTCTGGGTGATGACCCCTGCAAGCAATGGGCTTTAGGAAAAATGACACCGGGGCAATTGGACGGGATCGAGGATTTCGACGCACATCCGATGATGCGCCGGCAGGTTCGTAATATTCTGCGCAACTGTGGGCTGATAGACCCTGAAAATTCGTACCACTATCTGGCCCGCGACGGCTATCGCGGATTTCTGCAGGCGCTTGAGATGGGGCCTGATAAGACCCTCGAAGAAGTCAAGGCGGCAGGGCTGCGCGGGCGCGGTGGCGCCGGATTTCCTACCTGGCGCAAGTGGCAGTTCTGCCGTAATGCGCCCGGCCGGACGAAATACCTGATATGTAATGCCGATGAGGGCGACCCCGGGGCGTTTATGAACCGCTCGCTTATCGAAGGCGACCCACACGCTGTACTGGAAGGTATGCTGATTGCGGCTTTTACATTAGGGGCATCGCAGGGTTACATCTACTGCCGGGCCGAATATCCCTTAGCTATACATCGATTGCAGGTCGCCATCTCTCAGATGCACGAATTCGGACTGTTAGGCGAGAATATTCAAGGCTCGGGTTTCTCATTTGAGCTGACCATAAAGAAAGGCGCGGGCGCATTTGTATGCGGCGAAGAAACAGCGCTGATAGCTTCTATCGAAGGCCGGCGTGGAATGCCGCAGCCTCGACCGCCGTTTCCTGCCGTAAGTGGATTGTGGGGCAGGCCAACAGTCATCCAAAATGTGGAGACGCTGGGCAATTTGCCGTCGATTCTCCGCAACGGGGCTGACTGGTACACTCAATACGGCAGCGAGTCCAGCAAGGGAACGAAAACGTTCGCACTGGCAGGCAAAATCGAGCGGACAGGTCTGGTCGAGGTGCCTTTGGGTATCACACTCAAGGATATAGTGTACGACATCGGAGGCGGGATTCCCGCAGGAAAGGCGCTAAAAGCAGTACAGACCGGCGGGCCTTCGGGAGGCTGCATCCCAGCCGAAAAAATGGACCTGCCCGTTGACTACGAATCGCTCACCGAGGCCGGCAGCATTATGGGCTCCGGCGGGATGGTAGTGCTCGACGAAGACACCTGCATTGTCGATATTGCAAAATTCTTTCTGTCATTTACGCAGGAAGAGTCCTGCGGCAAATGTTCTCCCTGCCGGGTCGGAACGCGAGCGATGCTGAGTATTCTGGAGCGCATCGCGGCCGGGGAAGGTGAAATGGCCGACCTCGATAAGCTTGAAGAAATCGCACAGACCGTCAAAAACGGTTCGCTGTGTGGACTCGGCCAAACCGCTCCTAATCCGGTATTAAGTACATTGCGATATTTCAGGACGGAATACGAAGCGCACATACGCGAGCGAAAATGCCCAGCCGGCGTTTGCCCCCAGCTGCTTCATGCGCCATGTTCCAACGAATGTCCTGCCGGCGTCGATGTCCCGCTGTATATCTCGCTTATCCGCGAGAATCGCCTGGAAGAGGCGCTTACCTCGCACTTAGAGCGAAATCCTTTTCCCTATATATGTGCACGTGTTTGCCCACATCCGTGCGAAGGCAAATGCCGGCGCACCCAGCTTGATGCACCAATCTCCATCCGCGCTTTGAAACGCTATATGGTAGACACTGCCAAACGCATTAAACCAAAGGAGATGGTACACGAGAACCCTCATTGTCTCGACAAGAAGATAGCCGTCATTGGAGCCGGCCCCGCAGGCTTAAGCTGCGCTTATTTCCTGCGCCGCCTGGGCTACTCTGTCACTGTATTCGAAAAGGAAGCCCGCCCGGGTGGTATGATGGCCTATGCCATCCCCGAGTACCGTCTGCCGCGCAAAATCCTGCAGCAAGAAATTGACTGGCTCCTGGGGACAGGAATCGAACTAAAAACAAACACAGACGTAGGCAAAGACGTGACGATTGATGAACTGAAGACTCAGGGATACAAAGCCTTCTTCCTGGGGATGGGCGCCTGGAAAGGCATGAGCTTAGGCATCCCGGGAGAGAATCTTAAGGGGGTTATGCAGGGGCTGGATTTCCTGGTTAAACGACACAGAGGATTGGATGTCACTGTCGGAAAAAAAGTTGCAGTCATCGGTGGAGGGGATGTGGCAATAGACTCGGCACGCACATGTTTTCGCTTAGGCGCCGACGTAACAATCGTCTATCGCCGCACACGTGAGGAGATGCCCGCGATTGAAACCGAAATCCTGGAAGCCCAGGCCGAAGGTATCCGCTTCATGTTCCTGGCGCTGCCGGAGCGCATCGAAGGCGATGGTAAAAGTGTGCAGAGACTGACCTGCCGCCGGATGAAACTTGGTGAGTTCTCTTTGGACGGACGACGGCGGCCCGAATCGACAGAAGAGACTTTTCAACTTGAAGCTGACACTGTCATTGCTGCTATTGGGCAGCGGGTGGCGGCTGGGACGATCGCTGAACAGGTCGGCCTTAAACTGAAAGGCTCCGGACGTATCGAGATAGATCCGTTTACCAACGAAACCGAAGCGGCGATGTTCTTCTCAGGCGGTGACGCAGTTACCGGACCGAGTATTGTCCTGGAAGCGGTCGGAGCAGGCGAACGGGCGGCGGTCGCAATAAACGAAAAGCTTTCGCAGAATCTCGAACCACAGGACCGCCCGAAGCCATTCTGGCGCCGCACGATTCCGAACGACACGCCATTTGACCCTGAAGCCGAACCGGTTGAAATGCCGCTCTTGAAACAAAAAACTCTGCCGCTCGAAGAACGACGTAATTTTAAAGAGGTTGAACTGGCAATCACCAAAAATGCTGCTTACCAGGAATCTCTGCGATGTTTGCGGTGTGATTACCGCGTGGAAGATTGAGCTCTAATAAGAAAGTTGCGAAGCACAGTAGACTCGTCATCGCCCTCGTGCAAAAAGGAAACGCTAATGAGCGTAACACTGACTATAGATGGAAAAACAGTAACCGCCGAGAAAGGCCGGACGATTTTGCAATGCGCCCTGCAGAATGATATTTCGATTCCTCATCTTTGTACGCACTCGCATTTGTCGCCCTTCGGGGCATGCCGGCTGTGTGTGGTCGAAATCGAAGGTATGCGCGGCTACCCGACTTCGTGCACAACACCCGCGGCCGAAGCAATGGTGGTGCAAACCAATACGACGGCACTGCAGAATCTGCGCCGGAATATTCTCGCACTAATGATGCTCGAACATCCCAGCGCCTGCCTTCTCTGCGGCAGGCGGGAGCTTTGTGAACAATATCGGCCCGAAGCGGAAAAAGCAGGTCGCACTACAGGATGCCATACCTGTAACAATAAAGAGGTCTGCGAGGTGCGTGCCTTATCTGAGGAGCTGGGATTTTCAGACTTGCCGGTTCCGCCATCCTATCACTATCGGCCGATTGACCGCTCAAACCCCTTCATCGACCGTGACCTTAACCTTTGCATTCTCTGCGGCCGCTGCGTACGCATCTGTAAACATCAACAGGGCAAGGCAGCCATTGACTTCGTTGGTCGCGGCAGTAAGACACATATCGGCCAGGCCTTCGGATGCTCACTGTCCGAGGCGGGTTGTCAATTCTGCGGCTCGTGTATCGATGTGTGTCCGACCGGTACCCTGGCTGAGAGGTACGCCAAATGGTACGGCAAGCCGGACACCGCCACACAATCAACCTGTATTTTCTGCGAGGCAGCGTGCGCTATAGAACTCAGCGCCAAAGACGGGAAACTGATTACGGCAAAAGCAGTGAATGAGGATGTCCCTGTCTGCGTGTTAGGTAGATTTGCTATTCCCGAATTTCTAAACGGTACCGACCGGTTGAGTATGCCGCATGTGCGTATCGGCGAGGTTTTGCGCCAAACCGAATGGGAACAAATCCTTAAAACCACTGCCGGGAAACTAAAGGAATTTATCGGCGATAGTTTCACGATGGTCTGCGATACAACGAGCACCCTCGAGGACCGCCATATCTTTAAGAAGCTCACCAACGAGGTAATGAAATCGAAAAACTACATCGAGCTCCAGCCTGATGCCCGGGGCGTTTCGCACACCTCGCTGCCGAAAGGCACGAAAGCAGCACTGCTGACGGGCAATTTTGTCGATTCGGCGAATCTGGATGGACTTGAGCTGCTGATTGTGCAGGATTGCTACCCCACCGCGGCGAGCGAACGTGCCGATATTGTGCTGCCGGCGGCGGTCTTCGCTGAGATTGATGGGACTATTCTCGACGGCTCCGGTCAAAAAAGGCCCCTGCACAAAGCGTGTGAGCCGCCGGGCCGGGCTAAAGCCGAATGGTGGATAATCAGCTCGCTGGCCCGGGCAATGGGGGCCAAAGATTTTGCGTATGACTCAGCCGGTGCAATCACGCGGGAGCTGGGAATTTCAGCCGAAATGTTGGCCCAGCCCCAGGATGCTCCTGCCGCCGCTACGAATGCCAAACTCAGACGAACCTTCTTCCGAGGTCATCGCATCGACGAAAGGGTATTGGCTCTGCAGGAGCTGCCGGTTGACGATACTCCCATAGCTCCCAGATTCGAAAGCAAGAAAACAGAGGGATTCGAAATTCTGGAAAAATCTGAGATTTCCCCGAACATACACGAAATCGTAATCAAAGCGCCGAACGTGGCGGAAAAAGCCCAGCCCGGCCAGTTTGTTATTATTATGGTCGATGAGAAGTCCGAACGTGTGCCTTTCACGTTGTGTGACTGGGATACTGAAAAGGGGACCATCACACTGATAGTTCTGGAAGTGGGCCAGTCCAGCCGCAAGCTCGTGCTCCTGAAGGCGGGAGATAGAATAGCCCACGTGGTAGGGCCGCTGGGCATTCCTCTGGAAATCAAGCGCTACGGCACGGTGGCCCTGGCTGCGGGTTGTTACGGAATTGGAGCAATCCTCCGCATCGCCCCGGCGTTAAAAGAAGCCGGCAATCGGGTTATCACTATCACGGAAGCTCGCAGTCACTATAAGCATTATTACAAAGAAAAACTTCAAGCTGTATCAGATGAGTTAATCCAGACAACAATTGACGGCTCTTTGAATATCAAGGGACATGTGATTGATGTGATTGGACAAAAACTCAAAGACGGTGAAAAAATCGACCTTGTCGTTGCAGTAGGCTGTCCATTTATGATGATGCTGACGGCTCAGGAGACAGAGCCGTTCGGCGTAAAAACGTTGGCTGCCCTGAATCCGATTATGTTAGATGGGACCGGCATGTGCGGGGCCTGTCGCGTAACAATCGGCGACCAAACGAAGTTTGCATGTGTGGATGGGCCGTTCTTCGATGCGCATCTTGTCGATTGGGATGAGCTTTGGGACCGGCGTGCGGCGTATAGTGCCGAAGAGATACATCTGGTCGGACGTACCGAATCTGTCACTCCGTACCATAAAGAGGAACATAATTGCAGGTGCCTGCCCTGAAGGTAAACAAGAATTTTGCAAAATCGAGGTTAGGCATACTTTGAAAAGAAAAAATTGTTTTTTGATTTTTTCTTTTCAAACAGTAAGTTTTTATTTAGTAAGAAGTTAGCTGATTATTTAAGAAAACCAAAAAGCTGATTTTCTTAAATAATATATGCCTAACCTCAATTTTGCAAAACTTTAGTTGAAAGCAAAGTGTGACCAATGGCTAAAGAAAAGATACCAAGACAACCAATGCCGGAGCAGGCCCCGGAAGACCGGGCCAGAAACTTCGAGGAAGTCCCATACGGCTACACGGAAGAAACCGCCATGCTTGAAGCCGGCCGATGTCTAAAGTGCAAGAAGCCGAAGTGCATAGCGGGATGCCCGGTTAATGTCGATATACCCGGCTTTATTGCTCTGGTACAGGAGGGCAAGTTCATTGAGGCGGCCTGGAAGGTCAAGGAGCAAAATGCACTGCCGGCGGTTTGCGGACGCGTATGTCCGCAGGAGGAACAGTGCGAGAAACTGTGCGTGCTCGGCATCAAGAGCGAACCTGTAGCTGTCGGCAGGCTGGAACGGTTCGTCGCTGACTATGAGCGCAACAGCGGTAACATCAAGGTCCCGAAAATCCCCGCCAAAACCGGCAAACGGGTGGCTATTGTAGGCGCCGGACCTGCCGGACTTACCGTCGCGGGCGACCTTATAAAACTCGGACACGAGGTCACTGTCTTCGAGGCCCTGCAGGAATCCGGCGGAGTCCTGACTTATGGTATTCCCGAGTTCCGCCTGCCAAAGGTAATCGTTCAGGCCGAAGTGGATTACCTCAAAAAACTTGGAGTCAGGTTTGTAATGGACTTTGTAGTCGGCCGCAATAGCACCGTCAGAGAGCTGCTGGATAAAGAAGGTTACGGTGCCGTCTTCATCGGCAGTGGTGCAGGCTTGCCGTCTTTTATGAGAATTCCGGGCGAAAACCTGGTCGGCGTTTACTCAGCCAACGAATACCTGACCCGTTCCAATCTGATGAAGGCCTATTTATTTCCGAAGTACGACACGCCCCCCATAAAACGCGAGCGTGTCGCCGTTATAGGCGGCGGCAACGTGACTATGGATTCGGCACGAACGGCACTGCGTTTAGGTGCCGACGTTACTATCGTCTATCGCCGGGCCCGCGAACAAATGCCTGCCCGTGACGAGGAAATCCACCATGCCGAAGAAGAAGGCATCAAGTTCAAGCTCCTGAATAATCCCGTCCGTATCATTGGCGACGACCATCACCGCGTCGTGGCTATGGAGTGTATCAAAATGGAGCTCGGCGAGCCGGATGATTCCGGCCGACGCCGGCCTATTCCCATCGAAGGATCAGAGTTCACTATGGAGCTTGACACGGTCATCGTGGCTATCGGCAACAAGCCCAATCCGCTCATCCCGCAGACGATGCCGGAGTTGGAAACCACCAAGTGGGGCACTATCGTGGTTGACGAGGAAACTATGGCCACCTCTGTGCCGGGCGTTTACGCAGGCGGTGACATCGTCTCCGGCGCCGCGACCGTCATCTTAGCAATG
>CAZLIO010000060.1:0-11877 GCA_964559025.1 uncultured Pirellulales bacterium
TTCCCGCCCATTCGACTTCGCTCAGGGCAGGCTTTCCGCGGGAATGACAAATACTGTTTCCGCAACAGTAACTAAATAAGAGAACCATATTGCATCTACTCAACAGTTTTCGGGTCGTTTTGAATCAATATTCCAGCCGGAATGCTTGTCATAGTCAAAGATATTTGGTAAAAAGATTGAAAGCTGAAAACGAACAGCGTCCTCGAGTGCTGAGACAGCAAGATTCAGAGATTATTTTCTGAGCGGTAAGGATGACAGGAGCGAATATGAGCAGATTCCAAAATGCAGCAAGGATAGCCATTTGTTGCCTAATTGTCACGAGCTTGTCCTTCGCCGCCGAAGGTGCTAAGAAGCCGCGAGGTTACTCAATACCACTGATCGACCTTGCCGGCGAAAGGCACCGGCAAATCGTGGTGGATAAAGAGCCGGGCCAGTATCTTGGCCATCCGACAACGGTGCTGCTGGAGGACAATAAAACAATGATCGCCGTTTATCCGAAAGGTCACGGTCGCGGTGCTATTGTGATGAAAAGGAGCACGGACAGCGGCTTGAGATGGTCAGAGAGATTGCCTGTTCCGGAGAACTGGGCCAGCTCAAAAGAAGTCCCTACGCTCTACAGAGTTATCGATGAGCAGGATAAGAAACGGCTTATCATGTTCTCGGGGTTGTACCCTATCCGAATGGCGGTTTCAGAAGATGACGGGCTGACCTGGACGGCCCTTAAACCTATCGGTGACTTCGGCGGAATCGTTGCGATGAGCTCTTTAGTCCGGTTGAAAAACGGGAATTATATGGCCCTGTTTCATGATGACGGGCGCTTTCTTCGCGGCTCCGGCAAGAGAGTGAAATTTCAGGTGTTTAAGACTATTTCTAAAGACGGCGGCCTGACCTGGAGCCGGCCCGAAGTTATCGCGGAACACCCCACGGCACATATTTGTGAGCCGGGTGCGATAAGGTCGCCGGACGGAAAGCAGATTGCTTTGCTTCTGCGCGAGAACAGTCGAAAATATAACTCGTTTGTCGTTTTCAGCAATGACGAAGGGCAAAGCTGGACCAAACCGATCGAGCTGCCCGGGTCACTGACCGGTGACAGACACACCGGCCGTTACGCTCCGGACGGAAGACTGTTCATTAGCTTCCGGGATACCACACATGAAAGCCCAACAAAAGGCGACTGGGTCGGATGGATAGGGACATACGAGGACATCGTCAATGGTCGTGAAGGTCAATATCGTGTCCGCCTGATGGATAATCACAAACAAGCCGACTGCGCATATCCCGGTTTGGAGGTCCTGCCTGATGGCACGTTTATTACTACAACTTACGGCCACTGGGTAGAAGGCGAGGAACCCTTCATCGTGAGCGTTCGTTTTAAGCTGAAAGAAATTGATGCCAAAGTTAGTGGTCTGTAACACGATAAATGTGTAGTGGTTATCAAAGGCTGTTACTACTCTGTGAAGCAGCTCGCTAAGTAGCACGAGTTGCGAACCGCCCTTACTTCATTTTTCTAAAAAAAACGTTAACGTGTCAGGGCCGCAATTTCTTAGGGGCTCACGGCCCTGTTGTAGATACGAACATCATCAATCAGGCCGGACCAGAAGGACCCTGTTTCCATGGCCGTACCGGCGCCGATGTACAGACCATTTTCTGAGCCTTTTCTTTTTTCCTAAGTGTTTTTAAAAGCACTTAGTACTTTTCACTAACGAAAAGTACTACGTGCCCTTTCTACAAATTTATGGGTTGTAACTTTGGTTAGTGAGGACACCTTGATTTTTGACGAGAAAGAGATTCCCGCCTTAGCGGATCTTCGACCTCACTTGGCCTTCGGCTTTCCCTTCGTCCCATTCGGTAATCCCTTCAACCCCTTCGGCTACGCTCAGAGCAAGCTTTTGTCCGCTCAGGGCTACGGCTATTTCAGGGCAAGTTTTTTGTTCGCTCAAGGCTTCGGCTAATTCAGAGATAGAGGCTGCCCTACATTCAGAATGACAAGTTTTGCACGTTTTCAACAGAGCATTAATCGCAGTGAAATACTTCTTCGATATTGGCCCACCATTCGCCCTCTTTTCTGGTTGGTATCGGAGCCTGGCAAGGCTCGCAGAACGTCCACCATTTCTGAGTTGTGGGGTCGGCAGCCATCCTGTCCATATCGGCTTTGAAATCATCGCCGGTATATTCGAAGTAACTGAACAGGTAGTATTTGCCCTCTTCCAATTCGCCGAGGTAAATCGAATAGTTGTGGATATTACAATCTTTAATCATTTTCAGTACACCCGGCCAGACATCCGCGTGCAGCTCTTTATATTCCTCAAGCTTCTCCGGTCTCAGGCCGATGACGCTGCCGTAGCGTTTTACTGTTTGCTGCGTACAGCCGGCGAATAAGAGGCAAAAGACCAACGATGTTAGGGTAACAATGACCACTGTAAATTTGGTGTAATTTTTCATTACAATAATCTCCTTATTTCACTTTATGGTAGAGTTATGCAAAATTGAGGTTAGGCATATATTTTGCAGAAGACTTATGGTTCCATACTAAATATCACATACAACACAACCATTGTCACGAATAGTAAAACAGTCAGGAACTTATAATTGCCGAAGCCGGTCCAGCCTTTCTCTTGCAGGGCCTGCAATGGATTGGCCCAAACTAATTTTTCGCTTTCGGCAGTATGTTTATGAGGTTTAAGCAACGATACAATCACCAGCACTGCAGAGCACAGCACGGCCAGATAAAAGGTCGCCATCATAGGCGGTACTTTCCATTCGATATATTGCTTTAGCCATTCTTTGTCCTTAAACCAGTCGAGCAGAAAGACCACCAGTCCCATAGCTGAACCGAGCCAGAGTGTATATAAGGCCGCTTTGCTGCCGGCTCGTCGCCAGAACACACCGAAGACAAACACTACAGTAATGGGCGGAGAAATGTAACAGATTACGGCAGTAATTCCCTGGAAGATAGTTGGGTAGTGACTTACAAAGGGCGACCATACTATGGCGGCAATCATAGCGACGAACGTAACTATACGTCCTATGATTACTAAAGTCCTGTCGGAGGTTTGGGGACGCCATCGCTTGTAAATATCATAGCTAAATAGTGTCGCGATAGAGTTCAAAGCTCCGGAGACGGTACTCATTAGTGCCGCCAATAGTGCCGCCGCGACTACGCCTTTGAGGCCAACAGGTAATAAATGGTTAATCATAAATGAATATGTATTTCGCGGGTGCTCCAACGTATCAGGCAGCTTGCCCTGGTTGATTAGTCCGAGGCAAATCAGGCCCGGGAGCACGAAGATGAAAACCGGCAGGATTTTGATAAAGCCGGCAAACAAAGGGCCTACGCGAGCGTGATTGGCATCTTTAGCACCGAGCACGCGCTGAACAATAGTCTGGTCGGCACACCAATACCAGATGCCAATGATAGGATAGCCGAGGAAAACTGAATACCAGGGAAGGCCTGACGCATCGCTGGAAGAGCGGAGTATCGTCATTTTGACCGGCTCAACGCTGGCGACGAATTCAGACCATCCGCCTGCATGCCAAAGGCCGAGCACCGTTACGCAGACTGCTCCTAATACAAGCACTATAGTTTGAATCGACTCGGTCAAAACAACAGCTAACAGACCTCCAATAATCGTGTAGAGACCCGTCAGTACCGCAACGGAAATAATACTTGTCATAATGCTGATGCCGAACATACCTTCCAGCACAACGGCACCGGCGTAAAGAGAAAAGCCGATGTGGATGAAGACAGCCGAGATTATCGAAAGCAACGCAAGCCAGTCACGGCAAGGTCTGCTGTAACGCTTCTCAAGAAAATCAGGCAGCGTTGCAACCTTGGCACGGAGATAAAAAGGTGCAAAGAATAACGCTAAGATGATTAGGGTAAACGCCGCCATCCATTCGAAGTTGCCATAGGCAAGGCCGTTTCTGTAACCTTCTTCGGCCAGACTGACGAGGTGTACAGTTGAGATGTTTGTCGAGAAAAGGGCCAGACCGATGACAGGCCAGGTGAGCGTTCTGCCGGCAAGAAAATAGCCCTGCCCTTTTGCTGTTCGGCGCTGGCGAAAGCCGACCAAACAGCCGATGGTGACAATACCGACCAGATACACGACTATTATGGTCAAATCGATAGGGTCCATAGCTAAACTTGCCGCAAGCATAAAACTGTTCTCCATCGGAATAAGCGACTAAGCTGTGAAATATTAATGTTTCATAACTAAGTTATGAACAATAGTTTCTCAGCGAACGCTGTCAAGCGCAAAAGTCCTTGAAAAGGTCGATTCCAGGTGACTAATATTCAGGAAACAGCAGATTCTGTATTTTGTCCGAAAAATATTATGGACTCCCGGCTGTAAAATCTTACAATTTTACTCTGAGGAGACATCTTGTTATCTTTGGCAGTGAAAGGATTTGTACCGTGAAGAAGACCATCAGATTTATTTTAGTCAGCAGTTTGTTAATTGCAATTTTGTCGACAGCCGGATGTATATCCGAATCCGCCCCCACCGTTTGCTTCGCAAACGAAGCAGTGGGGGGTAACAGGTTCAAGCCGACGTGGGAGTCGCTGTCCACATACACCGCACCCGAATGGTTCCGCGATGCCAAGCTTGGGATATTTATGCACTGGGGTCCGTGTTCAGTACCCGGAGTAGATGGCTGGTATGGCCGTAATATGTACATCGAGGGCCACAACGCTTATAAGCACCACGTAAAGACCTACGGTCATCCCTCCAAATTCGGCTACAAAGATATCGCTGCCTTGTGGAAGGCGGAAAAGTTCGACGCCGACCGGCTGGTCAGGCTTTACAAACAGGCCGGGGCGAAATACGTAGTACCTGTCGCCGTCCACCACGACAATTTCGACCTGTGGGATTCGACGCACAATCGCTGGAACTCGGTCAGGATAGGTCCGGGCAAGGATATCGTGGGGATGTGGAAGCGGGCTTGCAAAAAACATGGGCTGCGATTCGGAGCTTCGGCCCACTTAGCCCGCAGCTATAGCTGGTTCAACACAAGCAAAGGTAGTGACAAATCCGGGCCTTATGCAGGTGTTCCTTACGACGGCAACGACCCGATGTACGCAGACTTCTATCACGAAAAACACGATGACACAAATCCGAGATATCCAAAGAACCCATCGGCGACGTGGAAGCAGGCCTGGTTTAACCGTGTTAAAGACCTTCTCGACAACTATCGACCCGACCTTCTTTACTTCGACGGCGGGATTCCATTTGGAGAAGTCGGCCGCAAAATGGTTGCTTATTACTACAACCAGAATATGAGGTGGCATAAAGGCAAACTGGAGGCCGTGCTGAATATCAAGAAGTGGGACGATGGCACCCACGGCGACTACCGGGATGGCATTTGCGTACGTGACGTTGAACGTGGTGTATTGAGCGAGATTATGGAAGAACCGTGGCAAACGGATACATCCGTAGGGCCCTGGTATTACCGAACGAACGCCAGATACAAGTCTGCCGATTCCATCGTTGACAGCTTCGTAGATATAGTCAGCAAAAACGGTAACCTGCTGTTGAATGTTCCACCCCGGGCGGATGGGACTCTGGATGAGGAGGTGGAAAACATTTTGCTCGACCTTGGCAGGTGGATGAAGGTCAATGGCCAGGCTATCTACGGCAGTCGACCCTGGAAGGTTTTTGGCGAGGGAGACACTTCTATCGAAGGGGGCCATTTCAGGGAGAGAACCAAACCATTCACCTCATCGGATATTCGGTTTACATCCAAAGGTAATGTGGTATATGCTATCGTGCTGGATTGGCCGGGTGCCGGGACGACATTAACAATCCGGTCGTTGGCAGATAAGCCTGGAGCCGTTGATATTACGGATGTCAAGCTGCTGGGCCATAACGACAGGCTGAGCTGGGAACGGAACCAGGAAGGGCTAAAAATCCAAATGCCCTCTGAAAAACCTTGTGAGCACGCGTTCGTGTTGAAGATTACGATAGTCGAGCAGTAATGTAACTGGCTCCAAGCCATCAAATTGGGTGCTACAAAATAAAGTAGGAATAAATGGGAAATTATAGTTGTGCAATTTGGGGTATTGAAATGGATAGACGGAAGTTCTTGAAAGAGTTTGGGGCGGTTATGTCACTTGCCTGTACAGGGAGATTGTGGGCGGCCCGGAAGGCGAATAGAAGCAAAGTCCCGAATATTCTTTATATCATGTCCGATGACCATGCCGCACATGCGATCAGTGCATACAACAGCCGGTTAGCAAAAATCGCCCCGACACCCAATATCGACCGTCTGGCTAATGAAGGCATACTCTTTGAGAATTGTTTTTGTACTAATTCGATTTGTGTGCCCAGCAGGGCGACAATCTTGACCGGACAATACAGCCAGACCAACGGTGCACTGGATTTGGGCGGCAGGCTCGAGCCGGAAAGACAATACCTGCCCAAGCTGATGAAACAGGCCGGTTACGAAACGGCCATGATAGGCAAGTGGCACCTGAAGCAGGAACCTGCATTCGATTATTATTGCGTGCTTCCGGGACAGGGTTCGTATTTCAATCCGATTCTCCGGGAGTCAGGCGGACAGTGGCCCAAGAATGAAAAACGCTTTGCAAAATATGATTCATGTCACTCGTCGGATGTTATTACCGATACATCGCTCAAGTGGCTCAAAGGCAGGGACAGGTCAAAACCTTTCTTTTTGATGCACCATTACAAGGCACCGCATGACAATTTCGAAAATGCCGAGCGCTATGACTGGCTCTTCGATGACGTGGATATCCCTGAGCCTGTGAGCCTGTGGCGGCAGCCGCAGCACGGTTCGCAGGCAACCAAAGGCATGGGCACATCCATCGGTAAGCGTAACAAGCGAAGGAATATGGGGATGCATATGTTTGTTGACCAGTCGCTGCCGGATGAGCAGTACAAACGGACGGCGTATCAGCGTTATTTGAAAAAGTATCTACGATGCGTTCGGGGGATTGATGATAATCTGGGTCGGCTGTTTGCGTATCTGGAAAAGAGCGGGCAGATGGACAACACTGTAATCATCTATACGTCCGACCAGGGTATGATGCTTGGTGAGCATGATTATATCGACAAGCGCTGGATGTACGAAGAGTCGATGCGGATGCCGTTTCTTGTAAGGTATCCCAAGATGATTAAGGCGGGGACCCGCACAGACGAGATCATCAACAATACCGACTTTGCACCGACGATACTGGAGATGGCGGGTCTGAAAGCTCCCAGCTATATGCAGGGGCGAAGTTTCGTTCCGCTGCTGCGGGGTAAACCGCCCGCCGGCTGGCCTAAGTCCACTTATTACCGCTACTGGATGCATATGGCGCATCATGACAATCCTGCGCATTTCGGTGTTCGGACTAAGGAGTACAAACTGATATTTTTCTATGGGCTAAATTACAAGAAGGGTGGGCCTAAACCAACCCAGCCGGGCTGGGAGCTGTATGATATGAAAAACGACCCGTACGAAATGAATAACCTGTACGGCCAACCAAAATACGCTGCTGTGGTCAAAGAGTTGAAGGCCGAGTTGCTGCGATTGAGAAGAAAATACAATGAAACAGATGATAAATATCCTCATATTCAAAAAGTAATCGAGGAATATTGGGACAGATAAGTACGGTTCAGACTTTGCACAGATAAGCTTGATTTGCCGGAATTATATTGAAACTCAATTAGTCTCCCGGAGGATTTCAATGAAATTTCCAAAATCTCAAAGACGTGGTAAGACTGCTGCTCTTATTGCGAGCGCCATATTCCTTTTAGGTTTAGCTACCGGAGCATTTGCACAAAATGTTGACCTTGAGCGCATAGCTACGTTGTCTAAACCGAAGCGGCAATTGTCCCGTCCTATGCTGTTCTTCACTGCTGAGAAGCTGGAGCGCTTGCGTGAACGCATTGCCGAAGACGACATATTCAGCGAGGCCTGGGACAAGCTTCTCGGTCGTGCGAATCGGCTGCTTAAGGAGAAGCTTGTATCAAAAGAATATGCCGAGGGCGGCACCGGTCAGCACGGCAACTACAGTCGGCCGAGTAGTCAGATTGCCGACATGGGGGGAACGCTGGGGCTGGCTTATCAGATGAACGGTGAAAGACGCTATGCAAAGAAACTCAGAGATGCACTTATCCATTACGGGCATCTGGCCAGATGGGCCGGTGACGCACATCGGGACCCGCCGTGGCATTCGGAGCTGAACACGGCCAGGTTTTGCTATGGTTATGCAGTGGGATACGACAGCATTTATGATTTTCTCTCGGAGGACCAAAGGAAGACCATCGCAGGGTATATGATTCGGCTGGGTATTTTGCCTACGTTGGATGACTGGATTCTGGGTGAAAAACGCATTCATGCGCTGGATTCGATGGGGCATAACTGGTGGAGTGTTTGCGTTTCGATGGCCGGTCTGGCGGCATTGTCACTCTTGGATGATGCGCCACAAGCTGAGCAGTGGGTCCAGCGTGTTTCACAAGCTTTTCCGGAGTGGTTTTACTATAAGGGAAATGTCCTGCAAAATAAGACGGCCAACTTCGATAAGAATGGGGCCTTTTACGAGAGCGTTGGTTATGCTAATTACGCGCTGTCGGAATATTTGCTTTTTCGGCTGGCCTACTCGAATGTGTTCGGCAAATCATCGTCACCTGAAATCGCATTTCTGGAGGAGGCGGGGGATTTTTTTATTCACGCGTGCTATCCGACTTCGGATTCGATAATGTCGGTGAATTTCGGTGACAGCAGTCTGCGCACAACGGGGGCACGAACGGTGCGAATGCTGCTTGCCAACGGCTATGATAAACCTCAATATCATTGGTATTTAAATCGGACAGATTCGGGATTGGGTGACCCTGTGGGGCTGGTCTATTACGAGCTGCGTCCACAAGATTCTCCGCCGAATGATTTTGCACAGTCGATGCTGTATCCGGATATCGGCTGGGCAATCCTGCGTTCAACGTGGAAAAACGATGCGACGATGTTAGCGATAAAGTCAGGCTTTGCGTGGAACCATGCGCATCCTGATGCGGGGTCTTTTATTTTGTTTCATAACGGTGAGCCCCTAATTATCGATTCCGGCAATTGCTCATACAGCAGGCGGGAATATACGAGCTACTACCGTCACAGCAAGGCCCACAATGTTATCCTGAGCAACGGTCACGGACAGAATCCTGAAGACTGCGGCAACGGCGACCGCGGGACGGTAATACCCGGTCGGATACATAAGTTGATAGATGCGGCGGGGCTGAGGTATGTGTTTGCGGATGCGACCGGGCCGACATCGTGGAAGTTCTCTCGCAATTACCGTCATTTTTTGTGGCTCGGTGATGTAATACTGATATTCGATGATGTACGAACCCACGAGACGGGCCAACTCGAATGGCTGCTGCATTATCAGGACAAGGCGGACAAAAAAGACAAGAAGATAATGCTGTCTAATGGGGATGCCCGTGCGGTCGTAATGCCGTTGTTCCCGGAAGAAATAAAGGTAATCGAAAAGAAAGGCCTAAAAGACCATAGGCCCGATACGGAGGTGACATACCTTGCTTTTTCACCTGAAAGAACCGGACGGGAGAATAAGTTCATCACGGCTGTGTTGCCGCTTGACCCTGATGAACAAAAACCCACAGTGCAAATCGAACGATTGAAGGAAAACGACGCGATAGGTGTCCGGCTTAGCGAAGGAGAAATGATTACGGATGTATATCTGAATCTGAGGGCGGATGGGCGAAAGATGCATCGCAATAGCTGCAATCTGATTGACGGCTGGGATACCGATGCTTATATGTTTGCCATTACCCGGCCGAAGGGGGCCGAGAAGAATGACCCGGATTCGGTGGTGCGGTACTTTGTTGCCTGCGGCAGTTATCTGCGCAAGAACGGCAAGGTCGTGCTCGATTCGCTCTCAAAGGTTTATACCGTCTTTGTGCCTGCCAAGGAAATGCAGGTGCAGTTGGAAGGACAATCTGTGACGAATGTATTATTGAGGGCAGTGACCAAGCCACACAATGTTCTCCTTAATGGCAAAAACGTCGAGGTGCTTTATAACAAAACGGCAGATGCAATTCGGGTTGGTACAAATGTGTCAAAGTGAGGTGGCTGTTAGCGATGTCTGTGTATCTAATGATTATTTCTTTACAAAAATGTACAGGTGTAATATGATTTGGGAAAAGAAATAGTGTTTGGGAGGTCATACGATGAATGAACACTTTTGTACAAGACGTGGTTTTTTAAGGAGTGCCGGCCTTGGCTTTGCCGCGTTATCGCTGTCGGGTGTCTCTGCCTTTGCAAAGAGACGAAAGAAGCCGAACATTCTTTTCATCTTTGCCGATGACCAGTGCTTTGAAACGCTGCGCTCAATGGGTTGTGACGAAATACAAACGCCGAACCTTGACAGGCTTGTTAGAAACGGCGTTACTTTTACGCATGCTTACAATATGGGTGCTTGGCATGGTGCGGTGTGTGTGGCCAGTCGAACGATGCTCAATACGGGTCGGTTCCTGTGGATAGCCAGAGCGCTTGAGCCGAAGCTGAAAGAAGAAACCAAAGCGGGCAGGTTCTGGTCACAGTATATGAGTAAGGCGGGCTACGAAACTTATATGAGCGGCAAATGGCACGTCAAAGGTATCAAGCCGAAAGACATATTCGATTATGTCAAAGACGTTCGGCCGGGGATGCCTAATCAAATGCCGCTGGGGTACAACCGACCTATAGAGGGAATACCGGACCTATGGAAACCGTGGGATACGAGAAATGGTGGTTACTGGAAGGGCGGCAAACACTGGAGCGAGGTCCTCAAAGATAACGCGTTGGAGTTTTTCGAAAACGCTTCAAAGAGCGAAAAACCATTCTTTATGTATCTGGCTTTCAACGCCCCGCATGATCCCAGACAATCTCCAAAGGAATACGTAGATAAGTACCCGCTGGACAAAGTGAAAGTTCCCGCCAATTTCCTGCCGGAGTATCCGTACAAAGACTCAATCGGCTGCAGCGCCAAGCTCAGAGATGAAAGGCTCGCCCCCTTTCCTCGGAGCAAATACGCCGTCAAAGTGAACCGTCAGGAATACTACGCGATAATCACTCACATGGACACTCAGGTCGGCGTCATTCTGGATGCCCTAAAAAAAACCGGCAAAGCCGACAACACTTATATCTTTTTTACGGCCGACCATGGACTGGCGGTCGGCCATCACGGTCTGATGGGAAAACAAAACATGTATGACCACAGCGTCAGAACTCCGCTGATGGTCAACGGGCCCGGAATTCCGAAAAACAAAAAGATAGATGCTCCGGTCTATCTTCAGGACATCATGCCGTCAGCGCTGGAACTTGCCGGTGTTAAGAAACCGGAACATGTTCAGTTCAAGAGCCTGCTGCCGCTAATCGACGGTAGAGCTGACAGCAGTTACGATGCAATTTACGGCGGTTATATCGACCTGCAGAGGATGGTCTGCACCGACGGATACAAAATGATTTATTATCCGAAAATCGGTAAAACTCTCCTCTATAATCTCAAGGCCGACCCTCTGGAAATGAACAACCTTGCGGACGACCCCGCCTATACCGGCTTGATAAGGAAACTAAGGAGAAAACTGAAAGAGCTTCAACAAGAAGTGGGCGACACGCTCAATATCGATAATCTCCCCTATCTCAGTTCTTCAGTCCGCCAAAGGCGGATTAGAGGGTGGCCCTTTGATTGATGGTCAATCTCAATAATGGCAGTTTAGAAAAGTGAGTAAATACTGAAAGCATCTAAGAAAATGAATGCTTGCTCTTCCTGTCATGCTGAGCAAAAAAAGCCTTTAGCCCTGAGCGAAGTCGAAGGGGAAGCATCTTGTATTAGAAAATGAGTTCTGCAAAATTGAGGTTAGGCATACTTTGAAAAGAAAAAAATCG
>CAZLIO010000061.1:0-11490 GCA_964559025.1 uncultured Pirellulales bacterium
GGGGGAGATTTGTGCCGCCTTGGCCTCGGACTTTTCGCTCGGCCTCATAACGAGACGGTTATTCGGATAAGCTCTTAGCATCACGCCCGGCAGGACTCGAACCTGCGCCCTACGGATTAGAAATCCATTGCTCTGTCCGGCTGAGCTACGGGCGCAAAACCCTTTCTTTCCGGGACCTCATAACGTTCTACAAAAAACGCATTTCGGACAAATCTTCGTCCACTTTATATTCAACCGGTCAATATTGCAAGAAGATTAAAGGCGAGCTTCGACGCTGGTGCGAAATCGAAAGATATTGCTATAGCTAAAAAATAAAGGTAAATGAGGCAAAAAAAAATTGTGACCGATTGTACATATTTGAAGACTTCGCAAGGCCCACCAGCAGCCGAAAAACAATTTTGAACATATATTGCGTGTTGTATCTTCTTGTATCAGAAGGCTTTACGTAAACTTTGGGATTGGCTGACTCGTCTGGTACAGGTTTGCAGGAGGAAATTATGGTCCTAAAAAACAGAGGAAATAACCAAATGCGGAAAAATAGGTAAAATAACCGTTGACATTATAGGTAAGATTGGGTAAAATAATGAAAATGAGCCGGGAAACAAAAATAGTAAAAAAAAGCTAAATTTTAGAATTTAGCTATTGACATACAGAAGAAAAAATGTTAAATTTGGCAAGTTAGCAAAGCTTAGAACTTGTGATTTGCGTTTTCTTTGTGCTTTGGGCTTTGCTTGACCGGCACTAATCTGTCTTTGGTGTCGAGCCGGGAATGAGGAGAGTGATTGTGAGGAGAGATGAAATGACATCACATACATCCTTTCTTTGTATCCTCACTTTCGGCTTGTCTGGTAAAACTTAGCCAAGTGAAGATGAGACTCTGCGTAGCTAATATAACGGACGGCAATAATGTATTTGGTGCCGCGACAACAATAGCGAAACGGAGCATTTAAAATCCGGTAAAACAGTTAAACTTGCAGCCGGCTGTTGGCAGCAGGGTGATTATTGTTTGAAAGTAGTTTTTGGGGGGAGAAAACTATGAAGAAATTAGTAATAATAACTTGTACAACGATGATGGTTATGTTCGGGCTGACCGGGATTGCCCAGGCGGATGTGAATACTGGGCCCTTCGTAATTCTGAAAGACGCCTCGGAAATGGGGCCGTTCGTGATCATATCCGCCACCTCGAATGTAGTTGAATTTGGAAAGCCTGTATTCTCAGACTATTTTAGTGCACCCGGACAAGTTTTGTTTCCAAGCCTCTATCACTCGTCGTCAGCGGCATTAACGGTGCATGTGGAATCTAACTGTCTGCACGGCCCGATTGTAGCCTCAATGACGTCGCTTAAGCACTCCGGAGGCAGCACCATAACGCCCGATTGCATTTTTATAAAAGCGCCCGCAATAACAGATGAATTTAGCTCAATGGCAAGGCCGGTGAAAATATCGGAGACACAAACCGGCTCGCATGACATTGAGCTACTCTTTAAGCTGCAGGCCCCCAAATTATTCAGCCCTGCGGGAAGATATTCAGGAACCATAACATTTACGGTAATGCCACCAGCGAGTTAATTGGAGAAGTTGGTGATGAAAAAGAAGAGGAGTTTACTGCGTAATAATTAAGTTGATTATATGCCCAGGGTTTGTGGATAGACGTTATCCAAAAACTGTGAAAGCCCCTTCCTTGAAAAAGGGTGGGGGAGAAAGGAGGTGTGAGGTAGTGAAAAGTGACAGCTCGTAAGCGAAAGGATGCTTGCGGGCCGCCTGAAGAATCAGGCCCGGTATTTAGGCGATAAAACGATTGACAACTGTGAGAAGGAAATCGCAGATTTGGATCGTATTATTTGGGGCCACGGCTCAGGCAGAAAAGCGGGCATGTTTGCCAGAGCCGGTTAAAAAATTTCGGCCCGCTGACTGTGTTGCTCAGGCATTTGTTGGGCCTGGGCGAAGGAACTGAATTAGCTCCACAGGCCAACAACGGCATTTAAGGAGCGATAAGAATTAAGAGAGGGAAATGAAAATGGTAAAGAAAATTTTATTTACGATTGCAGTTGTAGCTTTTCTGACAGCCTCTGTACAAGCAGTGGACCCTGGAAAATACAAACAGAAATTTGATGGCCAGTGGCCCTTTGAGTACATATTTGTAGAAGTATGTACAATACCCATTTTAATAGATGTGGGTTATTTTGTACAGCTGGAGAAGTGCGGGGACTACAAAATCAAGCTGAAACAGGTACCCTGCGGAGATATCGGCAGGAGCGCCACTACAGACTTCCCGTGCTACGAAGATTGCGAGGACATCAAGGTAAGGGCCAACTTTGAAGTGAAAATGGGCGGCGAGGTAGATGAGACTATTTCGCCCAGTTGGTGGAAGGACGGAGACTGGAAGGTCGTTTATGGCGATTGCGGTCAGGGTTGTGTGCCAGATATAGTCCCCGGTGACGGCGCGTGGTACACAAAGAAGGTTTGCGTCCGGGCCTGGGATATCAAGATCTGGAACGCCGGTAACGCTCAGGGCGAAAACGAATATCACGTTGCAGACCTTATGATAACCGTCAAACCTACCCAAGGAGAGTGGTGGGAAGGGAAGGATTAGGCAATAGTGCTGTAGTCACTTCTCGAGAAAGGACTACGGGTCGTAGTCAAATTAGTGGACAAACGACCGTAATCCCCTGCTTGTGACTGTTAGGAAAGTATGTAGAAGTTAAAAGGGAGGGACGGATGTAGAATCTGCCCCTCCCTAAATTTTTACAAACATTTTTGTTAAAATGGGTGTTTTGGGTAAATTATACTTGACATCCAAGTTGAAAAGTGTTAAACTTGGTAATGATTAAATGTAGTCGTTGGAAGGGAAGGTAAGTGTAAATGTCGTTATCAAGCGAGGAGTTATTAAGAGGCTGATAAAAGCCTAAAATTGCGGATTGGCACTCCTTATGATGGGGTTTTTAGAAGGAATTATAAAAAGTAAAGATGTTAATTTGCCGAAAAGGTAAAAGACGTAATATTGGCTTAAAATCACAAAATCACGGAGATGGGCCATAAAAATCCAATAATGAACTAAGAATGGCGAACGAACAAGGAGCTTTGAAATTATCTTTTCGATATTATTAGAATAGAGTTCATAACAAAGAGTTATCGGTTCGTTGGAATTAGCTTTTGGGAGGTAAAAAAGTGAGAAAGCAAAATAGTGTTCATAGCCATATATTCCTGGTTATCGCAATAGCGGTGTGTGTTCTTGCGTGTGCGGGGCCTTCGTTTGGCCAGTTTTTAGTCCAGCCGATGAGGATGGAGCTTGCAGTCCGCCCCGGTAAGTTTTTCAAGGCGAGCATCGACCTTCAAAGCCTCGACCCTAACGAGGCCCACACCATAGATTTATCAGTAGTTGAGCTGACGCAGTGGGAGAATGGTGAGTGGCGAATTATTGAGCCTAACTCTCCTGAGGACCCTAACTCCCCTAACTTTGGTTTTGACGTATCAACTCTTTCTTCGTGCAAAGATTGGATACGCTTTAGAAATTCGAGTGTTGAACTTGTCCCCTATGGGGTAGGCACTGTGGACATGATTTTTAAGGTTCCGCCTGGTATCCGTGGATTTTACAATGCGGGGATTTTAGCCACTATGAGAGCCAGGCCCGACGCAACAGGTATTTCTGTAATCCTGCGATTTCTCGTTCCCGTTCTCGCTGAGGTACAGGGTCGGCCGATGCGCCACAAGATAGAGCTTGAGGGCGTCGGGATGGAGCTCATTGAGCCCATTGGAGGCAACCCTGCAACGACAGTGGTCTCAATGGATGTTTCAAACAAAGGCGGGACCTATTCCCGTTTAAAGGGCTTTGCAAAAGTCAGAGGTTTCTGGGACGGGCACTGGCGAGAGGTTACAGAGGCGGAATTCGTCCAAACCAGTATCATTCCGGGTGTCAAATTCAAATTAAAAACTAACATCGGACGGTCTCTGCCATCAGGTAGGTACCAGTTGTCCGGCGTGCTCTATGTGGACGGCCGGCGGGCAAAGAGGATTGAAAAGGAGATAAATTTTGTCGGCGACACGAGCATTAAGAAGGTCGCGACCGATGCGCCGCTTGACGTGCTGCCGAGTGAGCTTCTCATAAATTGCCGGCCGGGGGCTACGCGCACGACAGCGATAAAAGTCCGTAATGCTTCGGATGAGACGGTCAACGTCCAAACGGCATTGGCATTACCACGTAATCTTAAGGGTGTTGCTTTCGGCGACTTGAAGGGGGATGATTTGGACTGCACGACGTGGTTGAAGTTAGAGCCCGAGAGTTTCACGCTCCCCAGCTACAAGCAGCAGACCATACGTGTTACGGCAGCCATGCCGAAATCCGCAGCGCTGCATCCCTGTTATTATGCGATTCTTGGTCTGTTCACCACTTATCCGGACGGCCAGAGGGGAGGGGTAACAACGGCGAACATTGGTGTTACAAACGAGAGCATAAGTGCCGAACATTTGGTCAGTGCAATGAAGCTAAGCCCGGCCCTCAAGGAGGGTTCCCAGTATTATATTGTGGCCCGGTTCGGCAATTTCGGACCCATCCACTTTACCCCCATCAGGTGCAGAGCCGCAGTTGTAAGCGATACTGGTGCGCCCAGAGCATTGGTAGCGCTCAGCAGCAGCGAGTCAGATATAATGCTGCCGCTTGAGGTCAGGGATTTTTCCGGAATTATCGATTTTTCACAATTTTCTGCAGGTACATACCGTCTTGCGGCGGCTTTAGAATACGCTCCCGGTGAGAGAGCGGTCAAACAAATAGGTATACGAGTACTGCCCCAGGGAGAACAGAGGGTTGTTGAAGTTGTGAAGTTAGAACAGGAGCTTGGAGAAGAAATAGAGGTTCAATGGTAGCGAGCCGGCAAAGAGATTTTTTACTAAAGAAGCAAGCTGAATTGCCGATACAAGGCAAAGGAGCTGCAGAAGCATTGCCGGTTAATGGCTACAGAAAGGTACATTGACTTATGGCAAGGAAAAAGAACGGGAAATTTTTATCGGACGGCGTGGTAGTCCTCTGCGTAGTAATCTTGCTCTGCGCGCTGAACGTCAGCGTCCAGGCAGCGATCGAAGGCAAAGCGATAACTTACACCATCTCCGGTTCAATACCAGGTCTGAGCGGCGTGACGATGAGAGGTCTGCCGAACAATCCTGTTACCGACGAGAACGGCAATTATAGTGACATCGTTCCATACGGCTGGAAAGATACAGTTACACCGGTAAAGGCCGGTTACACCTTCGAACCAGCTAACAGACCCTACCCCAAAGTTACCAGCGACCAAATTAATCAGGACTACACGGCAACGCTGAAGACCTTTGTTATTTCGGGCACAACCCGTATGGAAGGTGTAGTAATGGAGGGACTGCCGGATAATCCGATTACCGGCAGCGACGGCACTTACAAGGCCATCGTGGACTACGGCTGGAACGGCACGGTCACGCCAACGAAGGTTGGTTACATCTTCACGCCAACCAGTAAGCCATATTCTGCTGTTACCAGGGACCAGATGAATCAGGACTACAGAGGTACACTGATGACCTTTACAATTTCCGGTTCCGCCGGAGTGGAGGGTGTAGTAATGAACGGTCTGCCGGGTAATCCGACTACCGGCGGGAACGGCATTTACAGCGCTACGGTTGAATACGGCTGGAGCGGGACGGTCAGACCGAGCAAGGATGGTTATACCTTTGAGCCGGCTGAACTGCCATACAGTGACCTTATCAGCGCTCAGGCCAATCAGGATTATACTGCGAATGTGATGACCTTTACGATATCCGGCACGGCTGGTATGGACGGTGTGGAAATGAAGGGTCTGCCGGGCACTGCTGTTTTTACCGATGTGAGCGGCTATTACAGCACCAGCATCGAGTACGGCTGGAGCGGGACGGTCACGCCGGAGAAAGCAGGTTGGACTTTTGAACCGGCCACGATGAACTACACTAAACTTACCAGTGAACGGACCAATCAGGATTACACTGCGAAAGTGATTACATTAACCATTTCCGGTTCCGTTGGTATGGACGGCGTAACAATGGATGGCCTGCCGGGTAATCCGGTTACCAGCGGGGGCGGTTTGTACAGTGCCACTGTTGACTATGGCTGGAGCGGAACGGTCACGCCTATGAAGGAAGGTTACGAGCTCACGCCGCCCAGTAACGTATACAGTCTCATTAGCAAAGACCAGAAGAGCCAGAACTACACTGCTAAAGAGATTACCTTTACGATTAGCGGTTCTGCTGGAACAGGCTCTGCGGTAATAACAGGTTTTCCGGGTAAAGCCGTTATTAGTAATGAGGACGGCACTTACAGCGCCGTCGTTAATTACGGCTGGAGCGGCACGGTTAAACCGACAAAGGCAGGTTATATCTTTAACCCGCCTGAGATAGAATACCATGAACTTTTCGGTCCCGAGTTTGATCAGAGCTACACCGCAACGTTATCGAAGCAAACCATCTCTGGTACGATACGCTCTGACAAGGGCGAAACTGTCGAAGATGTATTTGTATTAGCAGACGCCGGCGGAGGTTCCGCGACAACCAATACTAATGGCGTGTACGAATTGACGGTGGATTACGGCTGGCGCGGCAAAATAACGCCGACAAAGGTGGGGTATACCTTCAGACCGACTAATAAAGGGTACCCTGTTGTTACCAAGGACCAAACGAATCAGGACTATAATGCGATACTGCAAATGTTCACCATTTCCAATGCGGTGATGGTCGGCGGAACACCTATCGAAGGTGTAGAGGTCTCAGCCAATAATGGTGGAGGCACCGCTACCACCAACACCAGGGGCAGATTCAGTGTTGAAGTGCCATACGATTGGAGCGGTGAGATTACGCTGACAAGAGAAGGTTTCGAGTTCCCAAGTAAGTCATACACTAACATCACGGAGAACTACAGGGATGATTTACCGGAATCGGCAAGGCGTCTTGCGCCGACACCTACTGCGCCGAGACCTACTGCGCCGACACCTACTACAACGACGCCTCTTGCGCCCACACCCATTGTGCCGGAAGCCCCTGAGTGGAAGATGCCTCCCGGGGCGGAGGCCCCCGTTGCGCCTGCTCCAGCACCTGGTTTTGAGGAGGAGCCGCAAACACCTTTAGAGAGAGATATAGCCAAGATACGAGCACAACTGGAAAACCTTCTGCTCAAGAAGGAAGCTCCGGTAGAAGCAAACCTGCCTGCTGGTCCACAAATACCGCTTGTCAGCAATGTCTTTGTTGACGCGGATCTCACCTCGGTGCTTCAGGATATTGCATCAACATCCGGCGTTACTATTATCCCCGATGAGACCGTAGTGGGAGTAGTAAACGCCACACTTGAAAATGTGCCGCTTGACAGGGCCCTCCAGATAGTCCTGGCCGGCACTCCTTATGTTGTCAAGAAGACACCGTATTATTATCTGGTTTGTTCAGGTGCCCCGGACAGTGTGATGTTCCCGGTTGTGAGCGAAACACGCCGGATAAAACTGAACTACATCCCGGCTCCGGCAGCACTGGGACTTTTATCCACTCCTTTCAAGGCTTACGTCCAGGCCGAAGTTGGCCGGCCCGGCGCCGACACCTACACAGTGGTTGTTACCGCACCGCCGGTTTTGATGGAACGTATCATCTCGGACCTGGAGAAAATCGACCGAGTCCGACAACAGGTCCTCCTGGATGCCCGTATTGTGGTAATGGAACGCGGCGACTTGCTGAACTTGGGTGTCGAGTGGGGTTGGCCCACGATTAGCGCCGGTCTTTTTAGCAATGACCTCCTTGGGAGCGGGGCCGGGATGGCTGACTTCGGCGGAAAACTGGCGACAGGTCTCCAAATCGGCTATACGCCCGGTGCAACATTCACCAATTCTCTGACCTTAGCGCTGAACCTGCTCGAACAGAATGACGAGGCGACCATACTGGCCAAACCTCAGTTGTTGGCTCAAGACGGCAAAGTGGCGGAAATCAATGTCATGACAGAAGAGTACTATATGATGACCTCTCAGGCAACCGATTTCTTCTACACCCGTTCTGAACTACAACAAATCGAGTCCGGCACCAAGTTAAGTATCACACCCCACATAGGTGACAATAATAATATTACACTTGAAATGGCCGTCGAGGTCAGTGACAGCATACCTCGCGGCAGAGGAAGTGAACTTCCGGTTGTTACAAGGCGAACATCCGTTAACACCGTACGCATTCAAAACGGCGGAACAGTTGCCCTGGCCGGCCTGACAGAAAACCGAACACGTTTGGAGAAGAGGCGCACCCCGGGCCTCAGCAAACTTCCGCTATTGGGAGGGCTGTTTAAGAGTACAAACGATGAAGAGGCCAGCAGGGAAATCGCTGTTTTCGTCACGGCCCACATAATACCGGAGGAAAGCCAAGCCCCCGATTTCACCCAACCTCAGAGGCCCGCAATTCAGCCTTCGATCAGATCGGTTGGTGGAGATTTTAAGACGAATCTTCGGGAAAGTTTATCACGTTCGACCAGATGAAAACCGTATTAAAAGGAGACAAAAGAGCTGTGAAGCCGATTAGTCGCAAAACAAGAATTAGCGGCAGTGGCGTGATTATTGTGTCATTGCTGCTGGCGCTTCTGGCTTTTGGTGTGGTTAGCTGTGCACAAAAAGGCTTTGAGGTCATACCGTTGAACTACCAGGAGGTACTTACCCTAAGCTCCGATGACATTGTACGAGTGATGCGACGAGCGGGCTTTTCCGATAATCAGATTCTGGAGTATGGAACAGACCTTCACGATGCACTATCCCGCTCAGGAGCAGCACAAGTCAAGATAAGCAACAAACTGCAAGCTGTTTTTGCCATCAACGGTGATAGTGTGTACATCAGTACTCGTCTGAGAGGTAACTTCATTTACAATGTGAAAACAGGTTGGGTTGGTGTTGAGTAACCTCTGGCAGCACTGTCGCAGTTAAGCCGAGCACTTTTGCCAAACGCCGTCCGGTAGCATTCCCGTCCGGCTTTGCAGACTGTCCTTGATAAGAAACCCCAAATCGCAAGTCAATTACTGACACTTCACTATATGAAATATTTGCCCCCTGCCATGTGAGAATGCGGACAAACACCTGCCAAATTGGCACACAGGCAGAAGAACAAGAAAGCTGTAATTGCTTATTATAACGGCAATTACAATTTTGGTTTGTTTGGGCACGCTGTTTGCTTAGTTTATTTAAGGTTAGAGTATGTATATAATTGGAACTCAGTTTGCGATAAAAAGGTTTAGAAATGAAATTTGATAAATTCACACTAAAAGCCCAGGAGGCATTGGCAACCGCTCAGCAGATTGCGATGGCTAAATCGCATACTGTTATGTCAGGATTGCATTTATTAGACGCTGTTTGCGGCGAGGACAGCGGCATTGCGGTTGAGATTTTGAAAAAGATAGGCGCCAATGTCCCGCGAATTAGAGAGATGACCGAGAGCGAGCTTGGGCGGCTGCCGCAGGGCAGCAGCGGTAATCAGCTTATGCCTGACCCGGCCTTTAGCCAGGTTGTTCTGGATGCCCAAAACCGTGCTGATGCGATGGGCGACGAATACTTGAGTGTGGAGCATCTGCTCATCGCGCTGGCCTCGGTGCAAAGCGATGCGAAAGAGATTCTCCGGCTCAACTCCATTACGCCGGAACAGATTGAGAGCGCCCTAAAAGAGATTCGTGGGCCCCAAAAGATAACGGACCAAAATCCGGAGGACAAATACAAAGCACTGGAGCGCTACGGGATCGACCTTTTGGAGATGGCCCGCAAGGGAAAGCTCGACCCGGTCATCGGCAGGGATGAAGAAATTCGGCGATGTATGCAGGTCCTCAACCGGCGAACGAAAAATAATCCTGTACTAATCGGCGAGCCGGGCGTGGGCAAAACCGCAATCGTCGAAGGCCTCGCTCAACGAATAATTGCCGGCGATGTCCCTACTGGTTTGAAGAACAAAAGAATCATCGCCCTGGATATGGGGGCACTGATAGCGGGAACGAAATTCAGGGGTGAATTCGAGGACCGGCTCAAGGCTGTGCTCAAGGAGGTCATCGCCGCTGAAGGGCAAATAATACTTTTCATTGACGAGTTACATACCGTAGTAGGGGCAGGCAAAGCTGAAGGCGCCGTTGATGCGGGCAACCTGCTAAAGCCATCGCTTGCACGGGGCGATCTGCGTTGTATTGGAGCGACTACCATCGACGATTATCGAAAGTATGTCGAAAAAGACGCTGCGCTCGAGAGGCGTTTTCAGCCGATTCTAATTGACCCGCCGAGTGTTGAAGAAACCATAGCCATCCTTCGAGGGCTAAAAGGCCGTTATGACACCCATCACGGGGTTCGCATTACCGACTCGGCGCTTGTTGCGGCTGCGACTTTGTCAAACCGCTACATAACAGACCGATGGCTGCCTGACAAGGCGATAGATTTGATTGACGAGTCGGCCTCGAAACTGCGGATTGAAAATGACTCGCTGCCGGCGGAGCTGGATAGTATTCGCAGAAAAATTGTTCAGCTTCAAATCGAACGTGAAGCGTTAAAAAAAGAAAGCGACAAGGCAAGTAAAGAACGATTAAAAAATGCCGAAAAACAATTGGCCGAGCTGCAAGAGCAGGACAAAAATTTAACCGCACAATGGGAAAGTGAAAGAGGTGACATCGACCAGATAAAAACCCTGAAGGAAAAACTTGAAGATGCTCAAAACCAGTTCGAAGATGCCCAGCGCAAAGGCGACCTGGAGACCGCCGCCCGCCTGAAGTATGAAACCATTACGAATTTGAAGAAAGAGCTTGAAGAAAGAGAAGCTCAGCTTTCCAAAGACGACAAAACTATAATCCGCAACGAGGTAACCGAAGAGCACATCGCCGGGGTTGTTTCCAAATGGACGGGGATACCGGTTGCGAAATTATTGTCCGGAGAGCGCGAAAGATTAATGAAGATGGAGGATGCGATCCAGCAGCGCGTAGTCGGGCAGGATGAAGCGGTCGCGGCACTCTGCAATGCGGTTCGCAGGAGCCGGTCGGGATTAGGGGACCCGAATCGGCCGATAGGGACATTGTTATTCCTCGGGCCGACGGGCGTCGGCAAAACTGAGCTTTCCAAAGCACTTGCGGATTTTCTGTTTAACGACCCGCACGCTATGGTACGGATTGATATGAGCGAATTTATGGAGCAGCATTCGGTTGCCCGGCTTATCGGCTCACCGCCGGGCTATGTCGGCTACGAAGAGGGCGGACGATTGACCGAAGCCATTCGGCGTAAGCCATACTCGGTGATTTTGTTGGATGAGATTGAAAAGGCCCACCCGGACGTTTTCAATGTGCTGCTGCAGGTCTTCGACGATGGCCGATTGACCGATGGAAAAGGCCGAACCGTCGATTTCAAAAACACCGTTATAATTATGACCAGCAACATCGCCAGCCAGCAAATTCAAAAATTGACAGAAGAACATGGTGCAAACTGGGAAATTGAAGCACATGTTAAAGATGTTCTGAAAAATTACTTCAGG
>CAZLIO010000061.1:11500-11740 GCA_964559025.1 uncultured Pirellulales bacterium
CGGCGCCGACTGGGAAATCGAGGCCCACGTCAAAGATGCGCTCAAGCAGCTCTTTAAGCCGGAGTTTTTGAACCGTGTCGATGAGATAATCGTTTTCCACATGCTCGGCAAAGACGATTTGCGAAAGATTGTCAATATCCAGCTGAATTACTTAGCTGAGCGTCTGAACGGCCGCCACATAAAGCTCGAATTCACCGACAGTGCCCGCGATTTGATTATGGATGAAGGTTACGACCCTGC
>CAZLIO010000062.1:0-6214 GCA_964559025.1 uncultured Pirellulales bacterium
AACCGCAGAAATCGCTCGAATTATTTTGATGGACTCAGCCAAGCTGCAGGAAGAAGATGCCGAGTACAAGCGTAAAAGACACGAGAGAGAAGGTCGAAAAGGTCCTTATCCCGAAATTCCACTATATACTATTGACGATGTTGAGGCGTGCTGCCCACTGTTCTCGCCTGTCAAATACAAACAGCCAATAAGGATTAACAACAGCATTGAAGCAACTTTCTATGATGCGGGTCACGTTCTCGGCTCTTCGATAATTCAGATTAAGGCACAAATAAACGCAGAGCAACGCACTATTTTGTTCTCCGGCGATATGGGCAGGCCGGACAGGCCCATCGTACAGGACCCTGCTTCTTTTGAGCAGGCCGACTATATTCTAATCGAGTCCACCTATGGTGACAGGGTGCACCAGGGAAAAGAAGATACGAAAAAAATGATTGCCGAGGTTATAAACTCGACGAAAAAAGCGGGCGGCAATATTATCATCCCAAGCTTTGCACTCGAACGTTCACAGGAGCTTCTGTATTACATCAATGAGTTGCTGCTCGAAGACAAGATACCACATCTAATGGTTTTCCTGGATAGTCCGATGGCCGCCAACATTACGAAGGTCTTTCAAAAACACAGAGAGCTGTTTGATGAGGAAATGACCGAACATATCCGGCACAATGAATCGCCTTTTAATTTTCCCGGATTGAAAATAACAGGGACAAGTGATGAGTCCAAGGCGATTAATCATATAAAAGGCACGGTTATTGTTATTGCAGGCTCCGGAATGTGCACGGGAGGCAGGATAAAACACCACTTGGTCAACAACATCACCGGCCAACAGAACACGATAATGTTCGTTGGTTATCAGGCCGTCGGTACCTTGGGCAGACGAATCGTTGACGGCGAAAAAGAAGTTCGCATCCTCGGCCAGGAGTATCCGGTCAAGGCAAAAATCGCCAGAATAAATGGTTTTTCCGCTCACGCAGACAAAGAGGAGCTTTTCAATTGGTTAAGCGGACTAAAAAAGCCCCCCAGAAAAATTTTTATCGTTCACGGTGAGTCTGAAAGCGCAAAACATTTCGGCGATTACGTCAGGCAGAAAACAGGCTGGCAAGTAGCTGTTCCGAGCTATAAAGATGAGATTGTTCTCGATTAGTTAGTGCGAAGCTCGTGGAGAATATCCCAGTATGCTCCACGCCGGCCTTTTTGAATTGCCTCTGCCAGCTCCATATTATCATTATAATTATGGTCAGTTGATTGCCCACTTTCATCAGCTTGTAGAGCCGCCGGCTCAGTGGGTTCGAAGAATCTTTTATCACCGGCAATTAAATCCTTTACGAGCCTGGCCGGCTGTGGACCTAAAGCCTGCGATATATAGAAAGTCGGCTCAAAGAGATCGACTGGCCCGGAGTACTTTCGGTGGATATTAGGATTTGTCTCCGCCGGCCCTTCGTTTGCCACTATGTTGGCCATTTGGGTGCCCGGATAAACTCTGATACCAAGTGGTGCACCCGCACAATCAGGTTCAATTTGCTTAATAAATTCGACTGTCTGCGAGATTGTTTCCGGTGTTTCACCCGGCCCGCCGAGCAGTAAGTCTATCATAACCTTTATGCCATTGTCACGGCACAAACGCACTGCTGAAGCAAGGTCATCTTTGAGGTGAGCTTGGCCGTAAGTCTTTAGCATCGAAGGGCACGCAGAGTCACCCGTGAAGTTAATACCTATACAGCCGGCTTTTCTCATAACTTTAGCAAGCTCGGCGTCGAAAGGTACTACCGCCATATAGGTGTACCAGCTCAAGCTTCTTCCAATTGAGCGTCGATTGAATTCTTCGCAGACCGCATATGCGTGCTTTCGAGGGATGTTGAATTCAGAGTCGCACAAGTGCAATACCTCCACTCCCTGAGCTATAAGCGATTGGGCTTCATCAGCAACTTCTGAAGGCTCCCGGAGTCTTATTGTTGGGCCTTTAGTTAAAGGGTCGGCACAATAAATGCATCCACGGTCGCAGCCGCGTTTCGTCTCAAGACCACATTGACCTCCCTTGTTGAAGTAAGTCAGATTATCAATTTCATCCCGACTGCTCGGCAAGGATAGTGATAAAGGCCAGGATGGCTGATTGCTGTAAATCTCTCCATTGCATCGCCAAATTAATCCGTCCACGCATTCAAAGCGTTTTGATTGCTGTAATTCCTTGACAAGTGAAACTATTGCCTGCTCACCGTCACCACGAATTCCGAAGTCGGCGCCGGTATATTCGACAATACGCCGGGCAAAGATGGAAAAGCCGACCCCGCCGATTACGATTGGCGCATCGGTCATATTTCGTATTCCACGTACGGTCTCTGCTAAATCAGGGACAAACCATTGAGCGCCCGGCCAAAAACAATCATCCGTATTGCGAAACGAAATACCCACCAACTGCGGGCTATGGGCAGCGAAATGCTCCTGGAGCATTTTCAATGGGTCATCAGTTAGGCACAAATCCACAATTTCTACGTCAATCCCGGCCTTTCCGGCGCTTGTTGCAATATAGTCCAGACCGATCGGCCCTATAGGCGGAACCATCCTGTTTGTGTTAATCAGCGTCAACATACATCTACCATAATATGTGCGTTATGTGAGTGGTCAGACTTGTTGCTGCTTGTCTTGTGATTCTTTTTTTCGACTGGAAAACCAGCTCAGCAATATGCCCAGTTCGAACAAGGCATACAGCGGAACAGCCAGTGTCACCTGTGAGATCGGGTCGGGCGGAGTGGCCATAGCCGCAACTATGAATATGCCGAGCAGAACAAATTTTCTTGACCTGCGCAAACCCTCGATTGAAACCAAACCTGTTTTGTTTAAAAAGAAAATAGCTATCGGGGTTTGAAAGGCAATGCCAAAAACCAGCATCAGCATAGTTATAAAAGATATGTAGTTCGCGAAAGTAAAATTGGAGTTGACGCCGAGGACTCTCTGGTTGAACTTCACAAGGAAACCAAGCGTGAGCGGCGCCACAACGAATACGAAGAACAAAGCCCCTATCACAAATAGTGCCGCTGAAAAAGGTGCAGCCATGTGAACATAACGTTTCTCATTCGGATAAAGTCCGGCGGCGACAAACATCCATATATGATAAAAGACCCACGGTGATGATAGTATCAGACCTGAGACTAAAGCTATTTTTATGTAGCTTATAAATCCCTCGGCAGGGGCAAGTATTTGTAGGCGGGCATCTTCACCCATAACACCGATATATGGTTTTTCTATAAAGGCGATTATTCTCGAACACACAAAAAGGCAAATGACAGTACCGACTATCAGCCCGACCAGGGCACGAATCAAGCGCATCCGCAATTCCTCAAGGTGGTCGCCCAGACTCATAGTGCTATCGAGGGGATCTTGTTTCTTCTTCTTTTTGGTCTTGCCCATTTCAATCCGTAAGGCGAGTCTGAAGAAACTTTCAGCTCAGGTATGTTAGCTCATGGTCTCGGATTCGTCCAGCCCGGCGGCGTCCTTGACCTCTTCTGCGACATCGTCCTTTATATTCTTTACGTCACTAATCAAATCATCCTTGGTTTCTTCTATTTCGTGAACTCCCTTCTTGAACTCGGTCAGACTCTTACCCAGACCGCGGGCAATCTCGGGCAGCCGTCTGCCGAATAGAAGCACCGCGATAATAAGAATAATGACAAGCTCAAAAGGCCCGGGCGTCCAAAACGCCGGATATTGCATATATTCAGTCATTTATATAGTCTCCTTATTCATATATCGCAGTATTATAACGCGACCTTGGTTGTTTTGTCAATAATAACAATGCACTAAATTTAATTTACACAAACACCAACACAAAGTATAATGCATCCCGGTTTCAGGGTCAAGTAAATTGTTTTTATTGGAGTTGGCCATGGGTTCGGTTCCCGGCCGAAATAAACGTCTCGAATCTGCCATAAGTATCCTTCTATTAGCGGTTCTTCTTCTCATCGGCCTGGGGGTATTCATAAGGCAATTCGATGTGGATATGGGTCGATTCGGCATTGATACAACCACTGCAGGCCCATCATTGGAACAAACAGAACCAAACACGCAGGAACCGGCCTTAGACGCCCTGATGCCTGATGGATTCAAAAAGCTCTCAGAAACCGAAACGTATGAGGCTGGAAATCTTTACGAAAAGATTAACGGCAAAGCACCTCTTTATACCGAATCCGGCTTCGTGAAATTATTTACCCGGCGATTGATAAGTAAGGACGACGAAAATCTGTGGATGGAGCTTTTTGTTTTTGATATGGCTGTCATCAGAAATGCGTTTTCCATTTACAGTGTACAAAAAAGGGCCGATGCCCTGATGTTCGCTTTTGCCAAGCCCAAGCCCTGTTACAGGACCAGTAATGGATTGTATTTCGTGCACGGCAAGTTCTATGTTGAGTTAATCGGCTCGACCGAATCCACTGTTTTGGATAAAGCAATGGCGGAAATCGCTGTGAAATTCGCAAGCCAGATAGCTGTCGATGATGCGAAGATTGCCGAGTTCGCTTTATTTCCAGAAGAGGATTTTGTTCCGGGCAGTTTCAAATTATACCTGGCAAACGCCTTTGGATTTGACGGATTCACCGATATTTTTACTTGCCGGTACAAGCTCGGCGACCAGTCAATCACAACATTTCTTAGCAAACGCCCTGACCCGCGGGATGCCCAAACTACCGTTGAAAGCTATTATAATTTTCTGATTGAAAATGACGCCGTAGATAAACCCACAGCCAACAAAACACTTAAAGACATTGGGGCCAAAGTTCTTGATTTCTACGACACCACTGAAATTATTTTTGCAATAGGGCCGTTTGTCGGCGGCATCCACGAAGCCGAAAATCAAAAGTCCGCGGAAGAATTAGCAGCCAGATTATTTGACAAACTCAATAAAGAAAAACTGTCATTTTGAAGGGAGCGCAGACATCCTGTCATTCTGAACGGAGCGCAGCGGAGTGAAGAATCTCTTACTTTCGTATCGCCGTCGGTGCTCTGTTACTGGTGATTTGATGAGTTGTCATTCCGCACTTTATGCGGAATCCAGACCTCTCAGACTGGATTCCCGCTTTCGCGGGAATGACGATAATTGCAGGTAGTAAAAGCAGAGAACAATGACTGAGCAAAATGTTCAAAAATTTGACCGAAGGCAATTCTTAGCTCGGTCCGGCAAGGCCGGAATTTCTATCGCCGCCGCCGGTCTAATTTCTTATCAACTCTATGATAGATATGGTCCCACAACCGGTGTTGATGCCGAATCGCTCGTAACTTTGCCGGACTTCCGGGTACCGGACAAACCGGGTCAGACTATGAGCATTGTCAAAGGCCCTGACAGAAAAGCAACAGTCAACAAAGCTATAGAATTGCTCGGCGGTATAGAAAGATTCGTTAAGCAAGGCGAAACAGTTGCGATAAAACCAAATGTCGCATTTGCCTCATCGCCGATGCTTGGAGCTACAGCCCATCCAGAACTCGTGGCCGAGGTGGTGCGGCTGTGCTGCAAAGCTGGTGCAAAACAGGTCATCGTTACCGACAACCCAATCAATGACCCCGCAAGCTGTTTTACATTAAGCGGTATCGGCAAGGCGGCCGGCCAGGCCGGCGCCAAAGTCGTACTGCCAAAGGCCCATCTGTTTAGACTCACTACTCTCGAAGGTGGTAAGCTTATTAGAAATTGGCCCGTATTTTTTGGACCATTTGAAAATGTGGACAAATTGATTGGCATCTCGCCGGTAAAAGACCACGCCAGGGCCGGCGCTTCGATGTCGATGAAGAACTTGTATGGCCTTCTGGGCGGCAGACGAAATGTCTTCCATCAGGATATTAACACCATTATTGCTGAGCTGTCTATGATGGTAAAACCAACGTTGGTGATACTGGACGGCACCGAAGTTATGATAACGAACGGCCCAACCGGAGGCTCCGTCTCGGACTTGAGACGTGCAAATACTCTTGTCGCAAGCTGCGATATGGTAGCGGCTGATTCCTACGGGTGTAGCCTGCTGGACTTAAAGGTCTCAGATTTGCCTTACCTTACAAAAGCCGAAAAGGCCGGTGCAGGAACCACTGATTATGAGTCGCTCAAGCCGAATTGAGTACAGTCTAAAACCTGTCTTTGGTATAACAGAGAACAGAGGACAGAGAACAGATAATTTGACTTACGTCATTTGACTTCTGTCGTCTGACTTCTGTCATCTGACTGATGAAGATGAATATC
>CAZLIO010000062.1:6314-11623 GCA_964559025.1 uncultured Pirellulales bacterium
GTCATTTGACTTCTGTCGTCTGACTTCTGTCATCTGACTGATGAAGATGAATATCCGTTTCAAATAAAATTTAAGGAAAAGTTGTCATGAGTATCTCACGTATAATTGCAGGCATTTCAATTGCAACCGTATTAAGCGCAGCGTACTGTGTTCCGGCCTTTGCCCAGGAAACAGTTATCGTTCGGCCAAATGAAATTGACGACATCCTGCTAAACCCCGGAATCGGCTTTATGACCTTCCAGAGATTCAACGGCGATGAGTTAAATGTAGCTAAAGGTTGGACCGAGGGCAAGCCCATTGTTTATCAGGAATTTGATGGCAATGTGCAAAACAAAGACTATCCGATGACGACGATAGCGTATTTCCGAATTTATTGGAAGTTCATCGAGCCGCAAATGCACAAATATCGATGGGACTTGATAGATAAAGCCCTCAAAACAGCCCGCGAGCGGGGCCAGACACTGATGCTGCGCATAGCACCATACGGAACAGGGACTCAAAATGATGTCCCGGACTGGTATCGTGCAATGGTTGGCAAGAGGAAAGATTTGCCGGAGAAGAAGTGGCAGGTTGACCCTGAAGACCCACGGTACGTCAAGCATTTCACAAATATGATTAGAACTCTCGGCAGACGTTATGACGGACACCCGGACCTCGAAAGCGTGGACGCTGCGATTGTCGGGGCCTGGGGTGAAGGTGCCGGCTCTGCTCTATTGACGCACAAAACAAGGCAGGCACTGGTCGATGCCTATATCGACTCCTTTAAGAAAACACATCTTGTTATGCTTCTCACCGATGAGAAAACAAACAGCTATGCGCTTTCCAGGGCCGATGTCGGCTGGAGGGTCGATTGTCTCGGTGACATGGGAGGATTCAGTCCCACATGGTCACACATGAACGATTATTATCCGCAGGCAATCATCAACTTTGGTGCGTGGGAGGCCTGGAAAAAAGCCCCGGTAACGCTTGAGGTCTGCTGGGTAATGCAGCACTGGAAAGATATGGGCTGGGACGTTGACCACATAATCGATGAGTCGCTCAAGTGGCACATTTCTTCTTTTAACGCTAAATCTTCTCCGGTGCCGAACGAATGGTGGCCTTCGGTCAATAGGTGGCTCAACAAAATGGGATACAGATTTGTGCTTCGCAAGTTTACGTATCCGGCGGCGCTGAATCCAAACAGTAAACTGTCTTTCACTTCATGGTGGGAAAACAAGGGTGTTGCACCGTGTTACAAAAAATTCCCTCTTGCTCTTCGTCTCAAAAACGATGAGAAAGCTGAAATCTTAGTTACCAATGCCGATATCAGAAACTGGCTGCCGGGCGACAATCTTTATGACGATAGCATTTTGGTTCCATCTAATATGCCTCCGGGAGAATATGACCTGCAAATCGGAATTCTCGACCCGCTGTCCAATAAGCCCAAAGTTAAACTTGCCATATCTGGAAAACAGCCGGATGGCTGGTATTACATTGGAAAAATAAAGATTCGAAACTAAGTGCTCAACTTTCAAAACCCTGAAAGTATGACTATGAAAATCGTAACAGTTAGACGTATAAGCCAGGCCTTCTTTTTCTCGATGTTTGTCTGGTTCTGCGTAGTCAGCACCGTCGGCGACAAATTCTGGCAGTTGCGAGGCTGGCCGGTCAATTGGTTTTTACAGCTCGACCCATTAGTAGCAATCGCCACAGCGTTGACTACCCACACCCTCTACTGGCCGCTCTTGTGGGCGCTGGCTACGATTGTACTAACAATAATATTCGGGCGGTTCTTCTGCGGCTGGGTCTGTCCTTTCGGCGCCCTCCACCAGTTCGTTGGCTACCTCGGCAACCGAAAAAAAACAACAGCACAAAAAATCCGGCTAAACAAGTACCGAAAGGCCCAGTGCATAAAATACTTCATTCTCATAATCTTTTTGTTTATGGCCGCATTCCCATCACTCGCCGTTACTTTGCAGACTGGTTTGCTCGACCCTATACCACTTGTAACCCGTTCTTTTAACCTGCTGTTGCTGCCAATTATTGATAGAGCCGCTAATTTTGTATCGGTATCAGCCCGCTTTTACGAAGGGGCCTGGCTGATACTCGTGATATTCCTAACAGCAATTTTACTCAATCTGGTTATCCCTCGATTTTACTGCAGATTCATTTGTCCTCTCGGTGCATTGCTCGCCATCATCAGCAGGTGCGCTATCTGGCGTATCGGCAGGAAGCAAACCGAATGTACCAATTGCAAACTGTGTGATAAGGCCTGCGAAGGCGCCTGCGAGCCGAGCGGCAGCATAAGAATAAGCGAATGTGTCCTTTGCTTTAACTGCCTGGACGATTGCAAGGACGAGCTGCTCGCTTACCAGACCAGACCGTCACTGGCAGGCGAAATCACAGACCCGGACGTATCTCGCAGGGGCTTCGTGCTTTCGTTGGCAAGTGGTATTTTTGCAGTACCGGCGGTTCGGCTGAGCAATAAATTAGGCAGCAACTGGCACCACAAACTTATCCGGCCGCCTGGCGCACTGCCGGAAGAGGAATTCTTGAAAAGATGTATCAAGTGCGGACAATGTATGCGGGCCTGCCCTACAAATGTCATCCAGCCCGGTGGTATCCAGCCGGGTCTGGAAAACCTCTGGACGCCCGTACTGAACAACCGAATCGGTTCGAGCGGCTGCCAGTTGAACTGCGTAGCTTGTGGCCAGGTGTGTCCAACTTCAGCTATCAGGCCGATTACACTTGCCGAGAAACACGGACTCGGTGATTTTGCCGAGATTGGACCAATCAAAATAGGGACGGCCTTTTTTGACCGCAACAGATGTCTTCCCTGGGCGATGGACAAACCCTGTATTGTTTGTGAAGAAAATTGCCCCGTAAGTCCAAAGGCGATTTATACCCAGGAATGTTTCAACACGGTACGAGATGGCATCCTGACGACAAGAAAGGTTACTGACAATATCATAGAAGTTGAGCAAACCATTGTGCCGGGTAATTTCGCCGGCGGCGACTATTATTGTGCCCTTGAAGACGGCAAACGCAGGAAAATCACAGCAAATACTGAAAATTCTCTGGAAATTTCTCCTGATGGACAATTCGAAAAAATGCCTTTTCCAGGCGGTAAAATTGAGGTCCAGGTCCGCCTGCAACAGCCTTTCGTTGATATAGAAAAGTGTATTGGCTGCGGAGTGTGCGAACACGAATGCCCGGTTAGCGGTAAGAAAGCTATAAGGGTCTCTGCAGAAGGTGAAACAAGAAGCGCTGATAGAAAGTTATTGCTAAAACGCTGAGTTTTCGGAGGTTCATACAATTAAAGAAAAACAGAACAAAGTTAATAGAAGGAATTTTTTGAAAACTATGGGGGCGGCCGGGCTGGCACCTGCTTTCGCAGGACTGACAAAAGGCCTGGAAGCATCAGCAGAACCAAATGCTGAAAAAAAAGACAAACCCAAATACCCACAGGTCCCGAAACGCAAATTAGGCAAGACAGGCGTCGAAGTTCCGTCTCTGTCCTTAGGGACAAACAGGCTTCTCGACAGCCAAATCCTCTTAAGAGCTGCTCTTCGTTGGGGAGTTAACTATTGGGATACCGCTCCAAGCTATACCGGGGGAAACTGTGAGCTTACCATAGGCAAATTTCTCTCGCGGACACCGGATGTTCGAAAGAAACTGTTCATTGTCACCAAGGCAACTGGCGCAAGAACAGTAGCGGATGTAGAGGAGCGCCTCCAAACCTCTCTTAAGAGAATGAATACCGAGTACATCGATTTGTACTATGGTGTACATGGACTGTCCAGCCCTTCCCGGTTGACAAACGAATTGAAGGAGTGGGTCAGGAGCGCAAAGGAACGCGGACTTATACGTTTTTTCGGTTTCAGTACCCACAAGAATATTGACCAAAACCTCGTCGCTGCGGCCAGGCTCGGCTGGATTGATGCCATAATGACAGCTTACAATTTCCGTTTGATGCAGGATTCTAAAATACAGGCTGCTATTGAAACCTGTCATAAAGCGGGCGTCGGCCTTATTGCAATGAAGACTGTGGCTCTTGACGTGCAGCAGCGCGGAAGAATTGAGAAAGGCGAGAAAATTGAAACCGAAGAGGACAAAAAACTGCTCAGTCATTTTCTGGAGCAGGGTCTTGCTGTAGAGCATGCAAAGATAAAATTTATACTGGAGGACAAAAGGATCAGCTCGGCTTGCGTCGGCATGAGTAATGTTACTAACTTAAAATCAAACGTTGAGGCAGCGCTCAATAAAACCAGGCTTACCCAGGCCGATAGAGAGGCTCTCGCCGAATATGCCCGGGCAACCTGCAGAAGTTACTGTACCGCCTGTGCGCACATTTGTGACTCGGCTTTGCCGGATGCGCCTTACGTCAACGATATTATGCGGTACTTAATGTACTATAACAGCTATGGTGAGCAGGCCGAGGCCAGGAGACTTTTCGCTCAAATCCCCACCAATGTAAGAAACAAACTGCTCGATATAGATTACACCCTCGCCGAAGCCCGCTGCCCGCAGCGTTTGCCGATACGCAAGCTAATCACCGAAGCCGTCAGTATATTAACCTGATTGGCGTTGTCTTAACACCAGGGTGCATGTCATCTTTGTAGGTAAAAACCACATTTTTAATGGGTGGCACGCTCAAACTTTGTTTGGGCGTGCCCTTGCAGGGATGGCTTTTCCCCGCTTCGGCCATCCCCAAGACCCCATGTTTCTGCAGGGGCAAGCTTGTCCACGCGTAGGCGGGGAGTCTTGAAGATGCCGTCCTGAATTAGCCGTAGCCCTGAATAAGCCGAAGCCCTGCCTGCACTCCGTAGCTGGTTCCTTCGTAGCCTTGGTGAATAAGTATAGCAATGGCGGGTGCATCCAACTTTAGCTCACCTTAGGCACTTTAGGCACTTTAGGTACTTTAGCTCACTCCTCAATAACGAGAATCCAGTATCAAGTGCCGTGTCTCTGAGATTTTTTAGGATTTCACTTGTTTTTTGGACTATCTATCGTATAATACATATCAAACTAATGGATTAGGGTCATAATCAATAATCAATAGTCAATAATCAATCAGAAAGGGGGTTCCCAATGTCGAAGACCCGGCCTTCCTTGGACGGAGCCATCATCTCACAGAACGCCATCAAACCCGGCTTTTTTGTCATATCAGGCCCAAATAGCGGAGAAATAGAGAGTGTGTTTCACTATCAATTATGCAAAACAAACCCAATTTCCGAAAAAGTCAAATGAATGTAAGTATATTTTTACAAATGGCTTATGAAAATAAATCCAATTGGACACTTGGTGAAAACAAACCCAATTCAAACCCA